>CAXBJE010000072.1:0-10791 GCA_963975525.1 uncultured Owenweeksia sp.
CTACTACAAGGAGGATAAAGCTACAGGTGCTCTTGATAAAAAATTCGAGTTGCAGCCCTTCCTCCAGATGAGTGACAACATGGGCCCCACCCCAAACCCGTCCACCAAACATTTTTGGGACAGGGATATCTATACCCATGTTCAATACTCTTCCTTTTTAGAACCTGTAACGCCTGATGGTTATGAAGCTGAAGTTGAAAAAGAAATAAACCGTGGAGACACAGTATTGTATCAGCAGCATTTTGTGATTTTAGATAGCCTTTCAGTAAGCGCCAATGTGAGTGAGGAAACCGGAGAGTACACAAGCGTTAAAGTAACAGCACTGCTGAGAGTGGTAAATGTGTTGGGAGAAGAGTTTATTGCTCAGCCTACATATACATTAGAAGATAACTCTGTATTTCACGAAGATGCGGAAATGGAAAAGCAGGGCTTCAAGTTCCGCCTGAGTGATATAAATCCACAAACCAGAAAGTTTAAACTTACCGCCTGGACCAAGGCTGACCCCAATGAAAAACCATTTATTGTGATGAAGGCCATTGTGTTCCCGCTGATAAATCTATTGTGGTTAGGTAGTATCCTGATGGCTATTGGTACAGGCTTGGCCGTTTGGCAAAGGGTTAAAATCGGATAGTACTAGAAGGTTACTTCCAATCACTGTTAATGATTGTGATTGGGCCTTTTACCGTTACCGTTCTATCACAAAACAATATGTAATAATAGGTGCCATCAGGTAATGGCCTGTGGGCATTATCCCAGCCCGGCCAGTCGTTTTGATACTTTTCAGCGTGATACACTTCACTACCCCAGCGGTTCATTACCGTAAAGTCACAATCGCGGCCCAGCATATAATCGCTTAAATCAAGGAAGTCATTTCTACCGTCACCATTTGGGGTGAGGATGTTGTAGCCGCCATCTCTACTGTCAAGTCCTACATAAACTTTCATGGTATCTCTACCCTGACAGCCGTTGGCATCCGTAACCAAATAATAAAATGAAATGGTATCGCCTCTAGTTGGTATGTCCACAGAAGTACTCCTGCCAAAGGGATTACTAATACTTACCGCATGGCTGGAGGACCAGTAATATTGATTTGCAACACTTCCATTTAATTGCAATAACTGGTTTGGCTTTAAGATGGTATCAGGCCCGGCATCGGCATAAACAGTCCATGCCTCAATGTCCACCGTATCATAAACCGTAACACTGCAATGGCCCTTAGTTGTTGTGAGACTAATAACATACCTACCCGGAGCACTCCATTTGATGTTAGTAGCTGATGGATTTTTAACAATAGGCTTATTGGCCAATGAATCTAAGTTCCAGGTAAAATCAGTCCCTTGCGGGAAAGTACCAATGGCTTCAAACGTTACATTTTGCCCTTCAAAACAAAATATGCCGGTTTTAGAGATTTTAGTATCCAATTTTGGAAAAACCTCAAAGAGGTATTGTGCTGTATCAAAGCACCCTTCGCCATCACCAACAATCAGCTTAACTAAATAAAAACCCTGTTTAGGAAAGGTGTAATAGGCGGTATCTGTATTGGCTGTATCCGAAAGTGTGTGGCGGTTGCCAAAATCCCAATGGAGGTATTTAGCGCCTACAGACTCCGAAATGAACTGCATTCCCAAACCATTGCATACCATTAATGAATCCTCATCGGGAGTAATGAAATCTGCTTTCAACTCGTTGGAAAGCCGGATGGTATCGCCATAAATGGCTTTACATTTTCCGTTGGTAATTACCAATTCCACATAATGATTTCCTCCCTTGCTCCACCTCACAGGTGGTGGTGTGGGCTGGTTAGAAGTTGAAGGGGTGGCAAACGGCCCAAAGTCCCATTTAAAAACCGCTGCCGCGGGATTAGATGTACCGGCAGTGAGCTGTATAGGCTGTTGAGGAAAGCAATAGGCACTATCCACAAAAAAGCCTGAGGTAACGTTTTGGCGTACTTCAAACACCGAAAAAGCCGTGTCTCCACAAGTATCTCCAGGCTCAGCAATTAGCATCACAGTGTAAAACCCAGGGGCACTATAGGTATAGGTAGGGTTCATCAGGTTTGATGTATCGGCTAATGTGGTGGTATCGCCAAAATCCCAATAAAAGGTGGTGGCATTTTGACTTTGAGAAAAGAAGTTCATGGTAAAGCCTCTGCATGAAAGCGTTGAATCCTCCGCCTGCGTAAGCATATCACTGTAAATAGAAATACATGAGGTAACATTAAACTGGTAATCCAACCTCACCGTACTTAGTGGAACACCATTACGCCACTCCGTAACGCATACTCCTACCACATAATGACCAATTTGATTTGGTGTGCCCGTCAACTCGCCCGTAACTGGGTTTACACCAAAGGGTGGTGAGGCCGGCAATGGCGATAAACTGTTAAATGGGGGATTGTAGACAATGGGTATGTATGGATGACCTCCCTGATCATATATATCGCAAAGTTCATAAGAGAGGGAGTCATTGTTAGGATCTGAAACATTCAGATTTACATTTAAGGGCCTCCCTAGGCAAACTATTACAGGGGGCGAATCCGCAAACTGAGGGGAAGAATTACCAAGGGTATCATTGGCAGGAATGTTTGTATTATAGGTATATCCCGCCCTGCTTGGGTTTGGAATGTTTACGATAATGGCATTGCGGCAGCATCTTGACATATCCACCAGGTACCCCCCTGCTATGGGCGGTAAAATGGCACTAACAATAAAATCAGAATATTCAATGCAAATTCCGGGAGGTGTACTCACACAACCCGAGGTGTCAGTATCCACAGAAATGATTGGGCCAACCGAAGCTGTAAGGCTTTGGAGTTCCAGCCCCTGACTATCTCTGATTTTGATGATAACAGAAGTAGGCATACTCGCATTTCCAAGATTACAATCACGGTAAATTCGAAGTTTAAACTCATACAGGTTATTACCCTTATGCTCATAAGTGAGGTAACCGCCAACCAAATGAGAGGCAAAGGAAGTAGCACTGGTAAGTAGAAATACACTTAACAGCAGCTTTCGAAATCCGATTTTGTAAAGGGTGTTCAGAGGATACGTATTGGAATTAGTAATCTCAAAAGATTAAAGATAAAAATAAGTTCAACCCCTACCCGCCACAAGCCTGAATTATCTGACGCGTCCTTTTTAGAGTTACTGACCATTAATAATAGTCACCGGCCCCTTAAGCACAATCTCTCTATCACAAAACAAAACATAGTAGTAAGTTCCATCAGGGAGTTTGTTTGAGGAGTTATCCACTCCTGTCCAGTCATTGTTATATTGTTCAACTTTGTACACCTCACTCCCCCAGCGGTTGAGAACCGTGAGCCCACAGTCGCTACCGCTCATGTATTCGCTAAGGTCAAGGAAATCATTTCGGCCATCGCCATTGGCGGTAATGATGTTGAAGCCGCCCTCCTCTTTATTAGATGTTATAAAAACAGCCATAGTGTCTTTGCCCTGGCAACCCTGAGCATCGGTTACCACATAGTAGAAGTAAATGCTATCTCCTGTATGGGAAATTTCTACACTTGGATTTCTCCCGAAAGGGCTGCTAAACATTACGGTGTGGCTTGATGACCAGTAGTAATCGCTGGCCGGGCTACCGTCTAGCTGAAGTAATTCGCCCTCATTTATTACCTGATTTGGCCCTGCGTCCGCATTTACCGTCCATGCTTCAGTTGTAATGGTATCAGTAGCAACTACAGAGCATACACCTTTGGTAGCGGTAAGTTTTACGATGTAGGTGCCGGGAACACTAAACGCCACATGAGGCACCAATGCCGTAGTTGCAAAGGGTTTATTGGCAAAAGGCCCTAAGTCCCATTTAAAGGTTGTGCCGGGTGGGTAAACACCATCCGCCTGAAAAAGTATGTCCTGACCTTCAAAGCAGTAAACCCCGCTGGTTTTAATTTTTGCTTGCAGAGGCTCAAAAACATTAAATACAAAAGAGGTTGTATCGAAGCACTGACCGTTTTGCTCAGCAATTAAAGTAACTGTGTAAGCTCCGGGGGTCGGGTAAGTGTAACCCGGTTTTGATAGATTGGAAGTATCGGCAAGGGTTGTGGTATCACCAAAGTTCCAATGAAGGCGAGTTGCACCTGTGGACTGTGAGGTGAAGTTAACTGTGAGCCCGGTACACAGCACAGTTGGGTCTTCATCAGCCGTTAACATATCCGCTAAAAGTTTAGGCTTAATATGGACTGTATCCCCTACCACAGTGCTGCAATTTCCATTTCTAACAGTTAACTCTATGTAGTGGCTTCCGCCACTACTCCAACGTATTGGGGGAGGTACTCTAAGTACTGATATCTGTTTATCGGCAAGTGGTCCAAAATCCCAATTATATATCGCATTGCTATCCACTCCCTGCATAGCGGCATCAATTTGTATTGGTTGATCTTTAAAGCAATACAGGCTGTCCAGAATCAGGTTTCCCTTTATACTATCCCGCACATCAAAAACTGAATACATAGTGTCACTGCAATAAGCTCCAGAATCTGTTACAAGCCTCACAGTGTAGGTTCCTGGTCTGCTGTAGGTATAAGTAGGGTTCACTTGGCTGGAAGTATCCGTCAATACTGTAGGGTCACCAAAATCCCACATATAGGTTGTGGCAAACTGACTTTGATTCACAAAATTTACTGTTTGTCCCTGGCAGTTTAAGGTGGTGTCTTCAGCCTGAGTAAGCATATCTGCAATAGTATAGCTGCACTTAAAAACCTGAATCATATAATCCAAGGTCACATAACTGATTTTCACACCATTTCGCCATTCATTTATACAGATACCGATAGTGAATAAGCCTGCCTGTGTTGGTGTGCCCGTTATTTGGCCCGTTCTGGCATCTATGGAAATTGGCGGTGAGCCTCCCATAGGAGAGCTTGTAGTATATGGTGGAGAATATGTAATCGGGCTCGGCCCTGTTTTATACACATCGCAAAACTCAAAGCTCAGTGAATCTCCATCAGGCTCAGTAACGGGTAAAGTAATGTTCATGGGCCTGTTTAAGCAGGTTGACATTATCAAAGGGTCACCAATTTGTGGTGAAGTGTTTAACCCACCATCATTGGATGGAATACTTGAAACCAGAAAGGCGGTGGATGCCGGCAGGTTTACAACCTGATTACTTCTGAAACCAAGGCCGTTCGTAAGAATATACCCGCCTGTTCTTGGAGGCAACACCGCCAGATTATCATATTCCCTATACTTATAACAAATGCCCGTAGGCGTGGTAGTGCAGTTATTGGTATCTAATGAAACACTGAGGGAATCGTCAATAAAGAGGATAAAGCTGGTAGGCAGTAGGTTAAATTGATCATCAAACAATGGGATTCTTGGAAAATGAGGTGCAGAAATTAATCCAGTACAATGAAAGTACCGCCTCATTTTTACATTGTAAACATTATTCCCCTGGCCAACATAAGTTATGTAGCCCCCCGCATACCCACCTTGTGCTAGCAGTTCTCCAAATGATAAAATGGCAATTGTTAAAGCAAGAAGTCGAAAGTGTGCTTTCAAGGGAGGTGGGTTGTGTTAATACAAAGTGCCTAAAGTTAAAAATAACTTTGACTTTGGCATGAATTGCCTTACTCCTACCTACTTTGAATTCCGCAAAATAGTTACAGCATCCTTGTGCCGTACCTCATTTCCGCATTGTAAAATCCAGTAGTAGGTACCATCTGGTAAATCGTTGCCCCCACGGTTTACGCCCGTCCAGTCATTCTTGTATTTTTCAGCGGCCCAAACCTCCGTTCCCCAACGGTTTAGTATGGTCAGCTTGCAGTCTAAATCAGGGTTTAGCTCCCCAATGTCAAAAACATCATTAACTCCATCTCCATTAGGGGAGATAAAATTGATGGGGCCACCTGGTCGGGTTACAAATACATACATGGAATCAATTCCTTCACAACCTAAAGGGTCGCTGGCGCGGAGATAAAACTTTACGGTATCCTGATCTCTCTCCAGCCGTGCGGTGGTGGTTTGCCCAAATCTGTTTCCTATATCCACAGGCTGATCAGCCCACCAGTAAAATTGTGTTCCCCCGGTTCCCGAAAGGAAAAAGAGTTCATCTTCTTCAATAATCTGATCGGGTCCGGCATCTACTCCTACTATCAGGTTACTAATTTCTATTGAATCCAGTTTTGTTTTTACGCAAAGCCCATAGGTAATTGTCAGGCTTATATATTTCTTTCCGGGGCCTGTCCAGGTAATGGTTGGAGGATTCTCTAAAGTTGATGTGGTGAAGTTGGCATCCGCTCCAAAATCCCATAAAAAGGTGGTTCCTGCGGGGTAATTACCAGCTTGTATAAAGTCAACATAATGCGCTTCAAAGCAGTACACACCAGAATCTCTAAAATCAGGGATTACCTCTGGCTTAATATCAAATTTCACTTTTAAGGTATCTCCACAAGGTGAGCCGGGGTTTGCATAAAGCGTAACAATATAGCTACCGGAACCCGGATAAGTGTAGGTAGGCTTTGCGTTAGTAGAAGTATCTAAGGTGGTACCCGATACTCCAAAATCCCATAGTAAACTGGTTACATTTTGGCTTTCAGATTCAAAAGTCACAGTAAGTCCATCACAAAGTATACTTGGATCTTCCAGTGGTGTCACCATATCACTCACCACATTGCTTATACAACTGGCCACATTAAATTGATAATCCAGCCTTGTAGTACTAAGCGGCATTCCGTTTCTATACTCCGTTACACAAATACCAACTACATATTGTCCCAGCTGGTTTGGTGTGCCAGTAAGCGTTCCCGTAAGGGGATCTACCTGAAAAACTGGTAAAGATGGAATTGGATTTATACTGGTAAAGGGCGAAGCAAATGGTACTGCGGTATACGGGGGCGGACACGGTGGATTTGGCACCGTTACGTTACAACCACCTCCACCACCACCTGAAGCTCCTCCGTTAAGAATATCACAAAACTCAAAATGCAGCGAATCGCCATCAGGCTCGCTTGCTCTAAGTCCAAGATTTACCGGGTTGTTTAGGCACAGTACTATTGGAGCCACACCCAAAAACTCAGGCGAACTATTGCATGTAGTATCGTTATCAGGTATAGAAACGGTATAGGTATTACCATAGGTTCCTGAGCTGTTTACATTGGCAATGGAGTTGTTTCTGCAACAACGTTGATGCGTAATTACATAACCACCTGCAATGGGCGGAAGGTTAACGGTATCCAGATATTCGGCATATTCAGTGCAAAGTCCGGGAGGGGCAGTTACACAAGGGTTCCCGGTAGAATCTGGTGGTACATTTATAGTTGGCCCTTTTACAGGGGTCAACATTGTAATAAGTATATTATTTACATCATAAATAGCAATGTTGGCCTGGGCATCAAACTGAGCACCACCACCTCCGCAATCTCTGTAAACCCTTAGTCTTATTTGATAATTATTGCCACCAATACAAGTGTAAGAAATCTGTCCCCCAACCAAGTGAGCCGCTTCTGCCGAAAAACTTATTAGAATCAAAAACCCAGCTAAGTATTTAATAAATGAGCTAGGGACAAGTTTTAAGATATTTAATTTCAAGGCAATAGGGTTGTTTTATGAATCTATAGAGTTAAAACAAAAACATAAAAAATGTTCCCGTTAAAACTTGCCACTAAGTAAGTGATTTTAATGAAAATCAGAACCTTCTAATACTAATTTAGAGAAACCTCAACCGAACGCTAAAAATTGGCCGCATGGATGGGCCTTATGCCCTGCACCATTTGCTACTTTTGCCAAATGTCTCAATTGAAAATTGCAGTTATAGGAAACGGCAATGCCGGAAGCTTTTTTAAGCAGGCCTTGGATATTCATCAGATTAAGGTGAAAACCTTTGCCCGAAACCCAGCTAAGCACGAAAAAAGTATGGAGTCGCTAGTTGAGAAAATCAGCGACTACGACATGATTATTCTGGCCGTAAATGACTCTGCCATAAAAACCGTAAGCGCCATGTTGCCAACATCCAGCGCACTTTATGTGCATTGCTCTGGTGGTTTGGACATGGGCCAAATTGATGATAAACATAAGCGCAGGGGCGTATTCTACCCACTGATGAGCTTAAAGGGAAAACTAAAAATTGATCCTAAAAGCATTCCTTTTTGCCTGGAGGCAGAAACTGACGAGGACATGGATTTTATGGCGGATCTGATTCATAGGTTAGGTGCTACCTACTATGCAGTAGATTCGGAGAAGAGAGCGCATCTGCACATTGCAGCGGTTCTTGCCCAAAATTTTACCAACCACCTTTACCACTTGGCAAAAACTACTTTACAGGAAGTAGAGCTTGACTTTAAAATCTTAACGCCACTTATAGAAAACTCAGTAAAAAAACTGGCGAGCAAAGAACCCGAAAAATTGCAAACAGGCCCCGCAATTCGTAGGGATGAAGTTACTATCCAAAAGCACCTGGACCTTATAAAAGACCCTGTTACCAAGGACATCTATAAATTGCTCACGCAAAGCATACAGCAAACCCATGACGAAAAATTATAAGGAGTTACTCCACCACATCAAGGCCTTTGTATTTGATATAGATGGGGTGCTTACTAACGGAATATTTCAAATTGGCCCGGACGGACAACCAGTACGAAACTTAAATAGCAAGGATGGGTATGCCATTCAATTGGCCATAAAAAAGGGCTATATCGTGGCCGTTATTTCAGGAGGTAAATGCGAAGGCGTAAAAGCATTATTAAAAAGATTGGGGCTTACGGATATTTATATGTCTGCCAGCCACAAGATGGATAGCTGGAAAGACTTATTAGCTGTGTATGAACACACGGGCCTTAAAGCCGAAAATATCCTTTATATGGGAGATGATATCCCTGATTATCACGTTATGCTTGAGGCTGGAATTGGTGCGGCTCCAAGTAATGCCGCGCCAGAAATAAGGCAGATAGCGCAATATGTTTCTCCAAAAAATGGTGGCGAGGGTTGTGTACGCGATGTGATTGAACAAACCCTGAAACTACAGGACAATTGGATGTTGGACGAAGACTTTAGCTGGTAATATGAAATACTTAAAACTGATTCGCTGGCCCAATTTGGTCATCATTGCACTTGTTCAATACCTCATCAGGTTTTTTATTATTGAAAGTCTATCTGTACCACACTTCCTTACTGATGTTTGGTTTGCGGTGGGTGTGCTGTGCAGCATTTCGTTAGCTGCTGCAGGTTATATCATCAACGATATTTTTGATAAATCCAATGACCACCACAACAAGCCCGATCGGGTTTTGGTTGGAAAATCTATTACAGAAAACACCGCCTGGGTTATTTATGCCAGTTTTAATATCATAGCATTTATTAGCGGGTATTTATTAGCTCAGCACATTGAAATGCCCGGACTATGGATGTTGCCGGTTGTTGCCGCAGCCCTACTCTACTTGTACTCTATTGATCTTAAAAAAAGGGCGGTTATAGGAAACCTGTTGGTTTCGTTACTAACTGCACTTCCCGTTTTCCTTGTTGCGGTTTATGATATTTTGCCGGCAGCAAATGCCGATAATGCCGAGCTCATAAAGCCCATTTTTTATGTGATTATCGCTTATTCAGTATTTGCCTTTTACACCAATTTTATCCGAGAGATAATTAAAGATGCCGAAGATTTGGAAGGCGATTCGGCCCAGGGGTTTAAAACCCTGGCTGTAATACTGGGAAGGGATTATATTCGGTACGTGATTGTAATACTCGCGCTGGTTCTACTTGTCTTTACAGGATATTTCAACGGCTACCTGTTTTATAGCGATATCTATTCTTCCATTTATATTTTACTGTTTATCAACCTGCCAATAGCTTATGTTATCTATAAGGTGATTGTAGCCAAAAAGAAGCAAGACTTCAAACAAGCCAGTACGTTAATGAAACTCATCATGCTGACAGGAATTTTGAGCATGGTGGTGTTTACTCTTTCACTAACTATAGGCGCCTCATTGTGATGCAGTTTTTACCTAAAGGAAAAAAATTGGTTTTGGCCAGCAAATCCCCACGGAGGCAGCAACTATTAACAGACCTAGGCTACACGTTTGAAGTTAGAACCAAAGAGGTGGATGAATCTCATTCTGATACTCTAACTGGTGTTGAGATTGCCGAGTTTTTGGCTTCTAAAAAAGCACAAGCTTTTAAGGGAGAGTTGGCCGAAAACGAAATTATACTCACTTCTGATACCGTGGTATGGTGTGATGGTGAACATCTGGCGAAAGCCAAAAATGCTCAGGAAGCCACACACATGTTAAACAAGCTTTCAGGACGGGCACATGAGGTAATTACAGGTGTATGCCTATTATCTCATGATAAACAACTGGCATTTAGCGATACCACCAAGGTGTTCTTTAGGGAGTTGAGTGAGGATGAAATCCAGTATTACATCCAAAACTTTAAGCCCTTTGATAAAGCGGGCGCCTACGGAATTCAGGAGTGGATTGGCATGTGGGCCATCGAAAAAATTGAGGGCTCCTTTTTTACCGTGATGGGATTACCCACACATTTGGTGGTAAAAGAGCTGAGAGAATTTTAGCAAACCCCTTAATGAACTGACTGTTGTCTTTTGACTATCGACTGACCGCCCTACCATCTTTCCTCTTTTCTTCGTAAACTGCGCTACATTTTAGCCACCTATGACGAAAAGCCCCTCCTTAGCTGTTGCTCTCATTCCCGTAATTTTTCTGTTAGTTGCCCTTGGCATCAATGTAATTGGTGTATTTGGTGATAATGCACTATCCGGTTCCAATCAATTCATTTTACTGCTGGCTGCCGCAGTTGCTGCTGTGGTTGGCGTAACTCAAGGGTTTAA
>CAXBJE010000073.1:0-10776 GCA_963975525.1 uncultured Owenweeksia sp.
AATATATTTCATGGTAAAATCTACTTTTTGTGGTCTTCAACTACCTTAGGGTCGCGGTAGTGGCAGCAGCCATGTAGTCCGAAATAGGCTTCATCCGGAGCAGTGTTGTACTCAGTGTCATAGCCAGCGGCATTTACCGAATCACTGATTTGCTGTAGACTTAATTTTTCAGAGTCAAAACTTAGTGTCAACACTTTGGAATCCACATCCCAATCTGCGCTGTAAACACCGTCTATTTTACATGCTTTTTGAATAGTGCCTTTACACATATTGCACACCCCATTTACTATCATGGTAGTGTCTGTTTTGGTTTGACCGAAAGTGGTAGAAGCCATTATGGCCAAAGCAAATACGAAGGAAAATTTATATAATGAGTTCATTGAAGTAATATTTAATGTTTTTGATTTTTCATTCCCCTCTCCCTGGGAGAGGGGTGGATTTCCCGCTAAGCGGGAAAGACGGGGCGTGGGGTTCGGAATAGTTTCACACTTAAACCTCACCAAAAGAATATAATCTAAATCAAAAAACGCTGTACCTGTACCAAAAGGTCTCGCCCGTAGGGCAAAGGTTCAGGTGGCGGAAAGAAAGATAGCTCTTCGTAAAGGGTTGTCTGAAAATCAGAGGGGCTGATGTTATTTGGCAGAAGCGCCAAAGAAGACGGAGTTAACTCCAATTGCTTTTTTATAAAGCTGATGACTTCAACACCATGAAAAACAAGGCTTTCATCATCACAGCAGCCCATGTCAATTGATTCTCCGGGTTTTTCGCAGCTGTCTTCCGCATCCATTCCACAAGCATTGCTCCAAGCGTAAAAACTTTCATCCATCAACATACCCATGCAGTAATGGCGGTTTACTGTAAACCCCATAGAGGAGAACAACAGCACCGCAATCATGCTAATGGAAAATATGATCTTGAGTTTTTTCACAGGCACAAATGTATCAATTCTAATGCCTTTTATTTTACATAATTAGGGAATGGATTTATAGCGGCCTATACCTCGTCTAGTTTTTTACGTCCGGCTACCCCAAGTTTTTTAAATGCAGTGGGGGTCATGCCTGTGATTTTTTTGAATTGGGCTGATAAGTGGGCCACGCTGCTGTAGCCCAGCTTAAAACCTATTTCCGATAAAGTTAATTCATCGTAAATAAGTAACTCCTTTACCTTTTCAATTCGCTGTTGAATGTAGTACTGCTCAATGGTGCGACCCTCCACCGTGCTAAATAGTTTGCTAAGGCTACTGTACTCTTTATTTAGATGTACACTAAGATGGCCACTTAAAGTATGGTCGGTATAATCCGGGGCATTTTGAACAAACCTTATCACCTCGCTTTTAATTTTATTGATGAGTCGGCTATCGCGGTCTTCCAAAAGTTCAAAACCAGCCTGGCGCAGTTTTATGGAGAGCTGCTTTTTTTCATTCACTTCTGGCAGTTTACTCAAACCTACTTCGCCCAGTTTGATTTCCGTAAACGGAATTTTGAGCTCATTCAAAATATCTTCAACACTGCTTTTACAGCGATCGCAAACCATGTTTTTTATGTAGATGGGATAGGGCATACAGCGTATTTTAGGTCAAAAGTAAGGGTATTCGGTAGCGAAAAGTTATGTTTTTGGAAAAGGGTTCAGTTTTCAAATTACATTCGTTGCAACACCTAAACTACTATCACATGAAAAAAGTTGTATTGTCTGCCTTTTTTGCCTTGGCCATTGCATCATCTTATGGGCAGGAAGAAAAGAAAAAGTTTAAAAAACCAAAGTTTAATATTGGGGAGAGGTTGGGAGATTTAGCCGGAAACCTGATGACCTCCAAAACTTCCAGTCTTGCCGAAACCTCACCAGTGGCCTCTTTGGTGATTGGTGTTTATAATGCAGAAACAGGTACTTCAGAAGCCAATTATTTCCCCGAAGGTACCGCTGAGGGAGACCACATGATTTCCATAACCTTTTTTAAAAATGATGGGGTAGGCCTGTTGAAGTTGGAAGGTGACGTAAAGGTGGATACCAACACTTTGGAGTATGTGGGGATGGGCTCCTATGTAATGCGTTTTGAAAAACCCGTTACTGAAAATAAGGTGATAAAGGTGAAGACCATTACTGGAGATGAAGCTACCATTGAAATAGAACCAATTCCGGATATTGAAATTTTAGAGGTGAATGGCGATCCTACGCTACCTATTATAGATTTGAATGAAGATTTACGGATAAAATTCACCCATCCCGCAGGAGCGGAGGGGACTACGGTAAAAGTGGGGTTGCTTACCGATATAATGGGAGCAAGAGCCTGGAATTACTTTGCAGATTTTAAATCAACCGATAAGGAAGTGCTAATACCAAAGGAAGCCTTTAGCAATCTAGAGATAAATGGAAAACTCGGTGCTGGCCAGGTTAACAAGGGGATGACTTACCTAACGGTTACCCGTGAGCGTGTGGTGCAGCAAAGTCAGGCTAAAGAAGGGCAGATTACCGGAAATTGTAGTAAAGTAAAACTTCAAACCACGGCCTACGGCTCTAAACCGGTTATTGTAAAGGGCAAGCAGGAGGAAGGCGTGATTAGCGAACTTAAATTTTCGGGCCGTCACAGAGGTAAATACTCCTATGCCATTTACAAGCCCAATGCCCGCACGGGGATACCACTTTCCAGAGGTAGTAATTTTGGCTTAGCCTCTTTTAGCGTAAGCGGAAGAACTTATAAAAAAGAAACCGAAAGTGGCTCAAACTCATGGACGGTAGGCAATACCAGATATACCCAAAGCTGGGTACGCACCACTACCTATCAGTTTCCACAACTGCCAGATAGTTACTGGGACAATGTGATGGACAAGTTTTATAAGGAGTATGTAAAGGTGTTTAATACACAGTTCAATATTCAATACGTTCCGGTTGAGAAGGTTACCTCCACAACGCAGTATGCCGAAACCTTTGGCAATGCGGAGTACAATACGGATAAAAAAATCGCAATGACTTATAAGGACACTCGTAGAGTTTCTCCTCGTTCACTTGGTGAGGTATTCTCGAGTTTAAGTTCCAGTCAATCTGGTGATACCAAAACCGTATTAATGATGAAGGAGGCGGGGATTGATGGCCTGGTAAGTATGGAGCTGACCTTTGATATAGGCGCGGATAAGGATGATAAAATTATCCTGATGCCTACTCTTACCTTCTCTGTAAAGGGAATGGACGAAACAAAGGGCAATCGCGAGGGAACTTACGCTGAAGGTAGAATCACCTTGAGTCAGGGCGTGCCATTTTCTGAAGAAGCCCTAAAAAGTAATCCTGATTATCTTTTCAAAATTCTGAATGCACCAGAGCTTTTGGGTACGCTACAATACATGCTGGAGAACCTTAGGCTGAAGGAAGTGGAAATGGGATATGATAAGATTTGGAGTATAGGGGAGGAGTAGAAACTGTATGTTATGGGATAAAAAAAAGCCGAAGTAGAAATACTTCGGCTTTTTAGGTGCCCCGGGCGGGACTTCCCGCCCGAACGACCAGAGGTCTTATCTGGTCGGGCGGGGAACCCGTTCAAATTATATTCTTCTTCAGGAACCTTCTGCCAGCCGCAGTTTTAAAGTATTTTTCTCTCAGTCGAGCTTCCATTACATCAGTGTACGCTTCGGTGTAAACCACGGTCCAAGGCGTTTTACTTTTAGTGGATTTTGTTTTTTTGGAGTTATGTTGGTTTAGACGTTTGCCTATATCCGAGGTCATTCCTTTGTAAAAGGAGCCATCCACTTCACTTTGCAATACATACACGGTATATACATCTTGTTCCATACCCAATATTAAACAAAAAAGCCGAAACATTTCTGCTTCGGCTTTTTAGGTGCCCCGGGCGGGACTTGAACCCGCACGAACATTGCTGCTCACAGGATTTTAAGTCCTGCGTGTCTACCAATTCCACCACCAGGGCGATGATGTTTTCAATATTTTACAACCACAGGGTTTTAAGTCCTGCGTGTCTACCAATTCCCCGCCCGAATGTACCATTTGGTACGGGCGGGCACCACCAGGGCTAATTTGGTTTGATGATTAAAATTAAGGGTTTAAAGTTACAGTAAACCTAATTTTAATTCTAAACTAAAAACCCCTCAGTTGAGGGGTTTTTCAATTGAGCGGGAGACGGGATTCGAACCCGCGACCCCGACCTTGGCAAGGTCGTGCTCTACCAGCTGAGCTACTCTCGCAATATGTTAGCCCCAATAATTGTTGTAGAACCCCGTTTGTCAACTCCTGACCTTGGTCTCGGCTTAGCCGAGATGTTCTACTACAACCGCGCTACTCTCGCAATTGGGACGGCAAATGTAATAAGCGACTTTTAATTGACCAAGAAAAAATTAAGCTCCAATCTTTTTCTTTATAGAATTTAATTTCATCAGCGCCTCTACCGGAGTTAAGGTGTTGATGTCCAGATTCTTTATTTCTTCCTTTAATTCTTCTAAAATTGGATCATCCAATTGAAAAAAGCTCAATTGCATCTTTTCTTTTCCCTTTCCGTTCTTTTTTCCCTCGGATTGACGGCTTTTTTCAAGCTCCTTTAGCACCGATTCTGCGCGGTTTACAACTAATCCGGGCATACCCGCCATTTTTGCCACATGTATCCCAAAGCTGTGTTCACTGCCCCCGGGCTTCAGTTTGCGCATAAATATGATGGAGTTATCCACTTCTTTTACACTTACATTAAAATTCTTGATGCGTTCAAAACCAACTTCCATTTCATTTAACTCATGGTAGTGGGTGGCGAAAAGCGTTTTAGCTCTGGTGGGGTGTTCATGTAAAAACTCAGCGATAGACCAGGCAATGGAAATTCCGTCATAAGTACTGGTGCCACGGCCTATTTCATCAAGTAACACCAAGCTGTTTTCCGAGAGGTTATTAAGTATGGAGGCCGTTTCGCTCATCTCAACCATAAAGGTCGATTCGCCCTGACTGATATTGTCGGAAGCACCAACTCGAACAAAAATCTTATCTACAATACCAAGTGTGGCTGCACTGGCGGGTACAAAACAGCCCATTTGCGCCAATAGTGATATTAAGGCAGTTTGCCGCAACAGTGCTGATTTACCAGACATGTTGGGCCCGGTTATCATTAATATCTGCTGCTCGTCACGATCCAAAAAGGTGTCATTGGTTATGTACTCTTCACCAGCTGGTAATTGCTGTTCAATTACAGGATGTCTTCCTCCCTGTATGTCTAGTGCAGAAGTATCATTAATAACAGGCCTTACATAGTTTCTGTGCTTTGCCAGCAGGGCAAAAGACAAAAGACAATCTATGCGAGCAAGGAGCTGTGCATTTTGCTGAATTTGTGGAAGGTAGGATAGAGCCTTTTCCAATAGATCTAAGTAGAGGCTTTGCTCCAGTGCCAGTATTTTGTCCTCGGCACCTAATATTTTTTGTTCGTACTCTTTTAGTTCATCTGTAATATAGCGCTCGGCATTTACCAATGTTTGCTTTCTTATCCATTCCTCAGGTACTTTATCCTTATAGGTGTTCCGTACTTCCAGGTAATACCCGAATACATTGTTAAAGGCAATTTTAAGACTGGAGATTCCCGTGGCCTTGGCTTCACGCTGCTGGATTCCAATGAGGTAATCTTTACCAGAAGTAAGGATGGTGCGTAAATCATCAAGTTCGGATGATACCCCATCAGCTATTACACCGCCTTTAGAAAGTTGTACTGAGGGTTCTTCTTTAAGTGAATTCCCGATAAGGGGTATGAGTTTGGCACATTCATGTATTTGATCTCCAATTAAAGCCAAAGACTTTTCATCACTACATAGTTTTTTTATTGCGTTAGCAGATTCTAAACTTCGCTTAAGCTGTACCAATTCCTTGGGATTGATTTTGCGGGTACTTAACTTACTCACCAGTCTTTCCAGGTCATGGATGTCATCCAGATGCTGAGAAACCTGATCGCTTAAGGGCGCATTTTTAATGAAAGCCTCAACAACATCCTGCCGCTCGGCAATGGGTTTTATTTTTTTGAGGGGCATGGCCAGCCAGCGTTTAAGCAAGCGGCTGCCCATGGGGCTCTGCGTATGATCTATAACGTTGAGCAGCGAAACACCATCTGGTGAATTACTATTGAATATTTCGAGATTGCGTATAGTGAATCGGTCCATCCAAACAAACTCCTCACGCTCTATACGGCTAATGTTGGTAATGTGATTTAGCTGATCATGGCGCGTTTCCTTCAGGTAATGAAATATGGCACCAGCCGCAATTATGGCGCTGTCCATTTTTTCAATGCCAAATCCCTTTAGCGATTTGGTTTGAAAATGGCGATTTAGGTTTTCGTTGGCAAAATCCGTTTTAAAAATCCATTCATCCAATGGAAATGAGTAATGACGATTACCAAGCGATTCATAAAACTTGTCTGCTTTTGATTTCTGAAAAAGTATCTCGCTGGGCTGTAAACTTTGAATTAGTTTTTCAATGTATTCAAGATTGCCTTCGGCCACTAAAAATTCTCCTGTGCTTATATCACAAAAGCTGATGCCTATTTTTTCCTTATCAAAAAATACAGCACTCAAAAAGTTATTTGAGCCTGATTGTAAAACCTGATCGCTGGTGGTAACGCCTGGAGTAACCAATTCTGTTACGCCACGTTTCACAATAGTCTTCGTGAGCTTCGGGTCCTCCAGTTGGTCGCAAATAGCCACACGCTGGCCGGCACGTACCAACTTTGGCAAGTAGGTATCTAATGAGTGGTGCGGAAAACCAGCCAATTCCATGGAAGCTGCTGCTCCGTTAGAGCGCTTTGTAAGTACTATTCCCAGTATCTTGCTGGCCTTAATGGCATCGCTGCCAAAGGTTTCATAAAAATCGCCTACTCTAAACAGGAGAAGTGCATCGGGATACTTTGTTTTAATCTGATTGTATTGCCTCATTAAAGGCGTATCTGCACTTTTGCCAGCCAAAATGTATTGTTTTAGATAAGTGCGCTAAGATAAAGATCGACCATGAGAAAGTTGCGAATGAGTGAGTTGAATAGACTCACTACTGAAGAGTTTAAAGAAGCTGTGAAAAACCCTGTTGTGGTTGTACTTGATAATGTTAGAAGTGTGCTGAATGTGGGTTCGGTATTTCGTACCTCCGATGCCTTTAGGATTCAGGAAGTTCACTTGTGTGGAGTTACTGCAACTCCTCCCGGAAAGGAGATGAATAAGACTGCCTTGGGAGCAACAGAATCGGTTGATTGGCATTACTTTGAAAATACCACGGACTCGTTAAAAAAACTTAAGTCAGAGGGATTTCTCCTATTGGCCCTAGAGCAAACGGAAGGCTCTATTCCACTTCATAAATATGATTTTACCGATAAAAAAGTGGCATTGATTTTTGGTAACGAAGTAAAAGGGGTAAGCTCAGACGCCCTTAAGTTGTGCGATGCTTCTTTAGAAATTCCACAGTTTGGTACTAAGCACTCACTTAATATTTCAGTAAGTGCAGGCATTGCGATTTGGCAGGCGGTTCAGGTTTTTCTTAAGAAATAGTTCTTGTCAACACGGTAAACATCCTGTAGTAAACATCCAGATTTACCGCATAAAAAAAAGGTCCCGAATTTCTTCGAGACCTTTTTTAATAGTTACCTATTTATGTTTTTCTATTTTACAGAGATATCAGCTCTACGGTTGATGTCATGACGACCGTTAGCCAATGGTTGAGCTTCGCCTTCAGACTTAACTTCCATTCTACCAGCATCAATTCCAAACACTTGAGTAAGTTGTTTTTTAACAGCCTCTGCTCTTCTCATACCAAGGTTTTTGTTGTACTCTTCGCTTCCGCGAGAATCAGCATAACCAGTGATTACGATTTTAGCATTTGGGTTAGCTTTCAACATACGGGCCACTACAGCAAGACGCTCATAGTTAGCAGCAGACATTGAAGCGCTGTTGTATGCAAAGTAAACAGAAGGAACAAATCCGCCACCAGTGTTGGTTGGGATAGCTTTTCCTCTAAAGTTTACCATAGTACCTTTAGGAGTGTTGCTTTCATCATCCATGTAATCTGGAACACCATCACCATCGCTGTCTACAGCACGGCCTTTAGCGTCAACTACAGCACCTTTAGCAGTAAAGGGATCTTCGTCCATATGATCTGGAATGCCGTCACCGTCAGCATCAAGTGCTCTACCAGCTCCATCTACAGCTACACCTTCAGGAGTGCTGTTGTCTTTATCATGGAAGTTACTTACACCATCCTTATCATCATCAGTAGTAAGCCAGTCAAAGTTGTTTTTCACTTCTTCAACATCGGCATAGATATCATCAAGTGGGTTTGAGTAAACCACAGATTTCTTGTCTTTATCACCAAAGTTGTACGTTACACCAAGGTATACCTGTACAAATTGATCGTTACTTCCACGGCTTGGAGCAGCATCAATCCAGTCTTCGTTCATGAAAAGGTAACGTGCACCTAAGTCCAAATCAAAAGCATTACTTAATCTGCGTTTGTACTCTAGAGTAATAGGGAAGTAGGCCTGAGTTGCGGGAGGATCACTTGGGTTTCCAAATGCATCTGTCAATCCAGCTTCTGCTATCATCGCTCCGGTAGAATCAAATGATTCGGAGTTAACTAAGGAAATACCAGCGCCAACGCCAAGAAGCAATGCTCCTTTTCTGTCACCAGTTTTCCCCTTAAGGAACATGTTGCTTAAGTTAAACATTACATCAAATGATCCATTCAACATAGTTCCTTCATAGTACAATCCAGAATAATTGGTGTTACGAACGCGTACGCCAGAGTTTGAACCTGAAATTTGGTAAAATCCTCCATGCACACGAGTGCCCACACTTGGTGTCCAGAATTTAGTGATAGAAAGACCACCGCCAAGAGCGATGCCACCGCCATCAAGACCATCTTTTTTGTCTCCTTCGAATGAGCGAAGATCACCAAGACTAAATGTGTTAGCCAAATTAAGGCCTAACGACCAGCTTCTGTAGTTTGATGGATGTGCTTGCGTTAGCTTCTCGGTATCCTGTGCGCTTGCACTAGCAACCCCAAGGGCTAAAGCAAAAAGTAAAGAGTATTTTTTCATAAAAGTGAAATTTAGGTAACTATTTAGGTCCATAAATTATTGGTTCGTAGTCGGAGTCCCATTTTTCTACGCCTCGGCAAAAATATAAATAAGTGTAGACTACGAAATGTTTTTATTTACAAATTGTCCAATTAATTGTTCATTACAAGAAATTAAGTCCTGGGCTAAAATTTTGAAACATAATATCTTGTAGATGCTTAAAATCTTCATCGGAGTTCAGAAAGTCATAATTATCAGCCTCCAGCACTACTACAGGAATCTTATCATTTTGTTTGAATAACTGAGTGTAATGGCTCTGAATGTCGCTTAAATACTCAGGTTTTATATTTTGCTCGTAGGGGCGATTTCTCTTTTTAATGTGAGTCAAAAGTGTGGAAATTGGACGGTTGAAGTAAATAACCAAATCGGGTTGTTTAAGGCTTCGGGCAATTATTTCGAACAGATTTTTGTACAAAACAAGTTCCTGATCTTTCAAATTATTTTGAGCGAAAATCAGACTTTTATATATGGAATAGTCTGCAAGAGTGATAGTTTGAAACAGATCGTTGGCAATATATTGTTGTAATTGGTGGTAGCGATCGGCTAAAAAAGCCATCTCTAAGGAAAATGCATACCGCGATGGATTTTCATAAAACAACGGCAAAAACGGATTTTCTTTAAACTCTTCTAAAATCAATCTGGCATCAAGTGTTTCAGCCAATTTGGTAGACAAAGTGGTTTTACCTGAGCCAATGTTGCCCTCAAGGGCTATGTATTTGTGGCTCATATCTTAGTAACCTTTAGTTGGTCAGTAGATGTCTTCAGTAGTTCAGATATCGTACTTTTTATGGTAGGATGTGTAAACTCAGAAGCCAATTCTGCTAGGGGAACCAATGTAAAGTTGCGTTGATGCATTCGTGGATGTGGGATAACTAAATCCTCAGTAGTAACTACCATATCTCCCCAAAGCAAAATATCAATATCAAGCGATCGTGATTCATACTGGTTGTGGCCTGACGTTTTAGAAGTTCTACCAAGATTTTGCTCAATGGCTTTTAATCTTTGTAAAAGAGCTACTGGCGCTAAATCCGTTGTAATCAGAAGGGCCTGATTTGTAAAATTTTCAGCATTTTCCATACCCCAGGCCTCCGTGGTGTATAATCCCGAGGTCTTTACAACTCTGGCAAAATCGCCAATCAGCTTTATGGCTTTGGTAAATGTTGCGGTAACATCACCAATGTTGCCGCCAAGAAGCAGAAATACTTGATCTTTATCTTTCAAAAGGGAAGAGAGTTGGTATTCTTTAATAATATTGCCAAACGAAGGCCCAAAACTAATCATACGCCATCTTTTATGAAGACTTTTTTAAAAATGCTATTAGCCACCATACTAGGTGGTATTCTATTACTCTTTGTTGGATTTATCATTATTGCCTCAATTGCTTCTATGGTTGAAACGGAAATTGTGGTTCAGGATAAATCCATATTAGTGATTGATATGGATAATGTTATCAAGGAACGATCGGATGATAATCCCTTTGCGGGATTGGATATTATGACTGGAATGCCAGATCAGCCACTTGGTTTAAATGAAATACTTGCATCTTTAAAATCAGCTGCCAAGGATGATAAGATTGTTGGAGTTTATTTAAAAGGTGGAATTCCATTAACGGGCCACGGAACTTTATCTGAGATAAGAAATGCCATATTAGGGTTTAGAGAAAGTGGGAAGTTTGTGTACAGTTACTCGGAGATTAT
>CAXBJE010000074.1:0-10759 GCA_963975525.1 uncultured Owenweeksia sp.
GCGGTATGCCTTGCTCTGGTATTTTTGGCATAAATGCTCGGCAGCATACATGGCTGTACGTTGCTTGTATATTGGTGAGAATCCTGCAAAGGCAAACCACGCTTCATCCCATAAAAAGATCATATCGGGTTTAATAGCCAATACAGCCTCCATCACTTTTTGTACGTTGTAAACTATACCGTCAAACGTGCAATTGGTAAGCAACAGCATTCTGGCCTTATCCAGCCTTCCGGCAGATTTTAACACTTCCAGCTTCTCCAGTATATGATCTAAGGGAACTGCTCCATACATAGAATACTCCTGCACGGGGTAGGAGTCAAGGTATACCGGAAAAGCACCGGAAAGCACTAAACCGTAATGGTGAGATTTATGACAGTCGCGATCAATAAGCACCAGGTCGCCTGGTTGAGCTACCGCTTGTACCACAATTTTATTGGCAGTAGAAGTGCCGTTGGTAACAAAAAAGGTTTGCCTTGCACCATAGGCCCGGGCAGCCATTTCCTGCGCCTTTTTTAATGGGCCTGTTGGTTGAAGCAAAGAATCTAAACCACCAGTTGTGGCAGAGGTTTCAGCTAAAAACAGATTGCGGCCATAAAAATCTCCAAAGTCTTTTATCCACCTTGATTTAAAAACGGAGTTACCCCGAGAAATAGGCATAGCATGAAAAACACCGGTGGGCTTTTGGCTATAATCCACCAATGCAGAAAAGAAGGGTGTATTAAATCGCTCCTTAATGCCATGTTGTATGCTCAGGTATATTTCCTGCAGGTCTTCCGTCCGGTAAAAAATTCGGTTAAAAACATCTAATGTGGAATCTTTGATGCTTGGCAACGAAGTATCCGTAACATAATATATGTCAAGTTCAGGCCTTAATTTTCTAATGATTCTTCCAAGTACAGGGCCATAGTCCATTTCGCTGTCTGACTCAACACCCACGTTTTGCATCCCATTAATAAATGGTTTAATAATACTCAGCGTATTTTTTGACTTATAGTTAAGCCCATACCGGATAACTACAGCCTGAATATTTCTGTTAAAGATTAAAGCGATTAGTGAATCCTGAAAACTGCGGGTTACTATTACCTCAAAGGTAAAGGTGTCAGTTGCCGAACGGATTTCCCGTAGATTTTCCTTTAGCTCCAGTTGTTCATCACGATCAATGTCATCTACAAAAAGGGCTTCGAAATAATTTTTAGCAACATGCTCATCAGAGTCATCTTCCTTCATGCTACGAGAACCGTCAGCCTCTAAAGTCATTACTCTATTACTAGAGCGATAAGACTCGCTGGCCAAACCCCTGAGGGTTTTATTCAAAACATTGGAGAAATGCGCATACTCCTCCCGCTTAAACATAGAACCCAATTCACGAACATGCTCTATCCCGGGAAATGCCCAATACTGTTCAATAAGCTTTAATGTTTTTAAACAATTAGATGCCTTCTCAATATTTTTAGGAATGTCAGCGGTTTTCTTACCAGACTTCAATTCGCTGGCAGCCACCTTTAGTTTTTGCCAGGTATCGGAGCGTAATTGAGCAACATTAAAGTATTCTTGATTTAAGAACTCGGAATCTATTGGGTTATGCATAGTCTTTTATTTCTCGTGTAGGGCCAGTTTATTTCCTTCGCTATCTAAAAACAAGGCAAAATATCCTGCGGATTCACTTATCAATGTTTTTCCCAGCAATAACCGGCCGCCCATTTCTTCAATCCTAGGTAGCATATCTTCCAATGGTGCCGAGGCATTTAGGTACAGTAAAGGGCCCTTGTCGCTGGGTATACTTCCTTCTCCACAAATAATGGCTCCGCTCATTCCTTTGTCATGGGGCAAAAATGCCATGGCATAGGTGTTTACTTCACTGGTTTCCATTTCTACATTAAAAAGGCGGTTGTAAAAGGCAACCGCCCTTTGAAAGTCATGTGCTGGAATCTCAAACCAAGTTAAAAAGCTAATTGGAGACAGAGGAGTCTCTTTACTTTTCTTCGCTTTTTTTTCTGCCTGACTTTCGGAGTTACCCGCTTTTTTCAGATTACCTCCTTTTCCAGATCCTCCCATAGGTTACGGTTTTTAGTTGTTCAGAAATTTATAAAAAATTTCACAGTCATTTAGAGCAAATTTTCCGGAAGTATATTGGTGCCCATGGCATCCATGGCAACAGGCTCTTCCATTACCTTGGTAATCTGAGCCAACCTTGTTGGTTTTTCCAGTTCTCCCAACTTATTGAGTGCAGGCAGTACGGTGCCCTTTTCATAAATGTCAAATTGTACTTTACGGTCCCTAAAACTCTTTAAGGGCTGCCCTAATCTCAAAAGGCCATGCTCACGGCTGCGCCTTACCCTGTCCATATCTATTTCAATAGGGATAAGTTCGGGGCCAGTGCTTGCCTGATAAATTACGCGGCCATCAGGGCCACAAACTATAGAGCGGCCTGTTCCGCCATCTCCCAATCCATTAAGGTCAAAAACATAACATTGGTTGGTAGCGGCTGTGGCCTGTACCAATGATAGTTCAATATCTCTGTCAATCGTTCCCGTAAGGGTAGGGTGTAATATTACATCGCAGCCGTTTACAGCCAGTGTACGTGAGGTTTCAGGAAACCACATGTCGTAACAAATGGAAACACCAAAACGGCCAACCTGGGGTACATCAAACATAAAAAACTGATCTCCACCGGTTACACCTACTTCATAGGGGTAAAAGGGAAACATCTTGTCATAGCGGCCCACAATTTCCCCATCAGGATTGATAACTGTAGCCGTATTAAAGATTTGATCGCCCTTTTTTTGAAACATACTTCCTGGCAACAACCAGATTTTATGTTTTTTGGCCAAATCCTGAAATTCCTTTTCTACATCATTAGGAAATTCGCGGGCATGATAGGTTAACGGGCCAAACGCACATAGTTCGCTAAGCATTATCATTTGTACCCATGGGTACACACTCATGGTCACTTCTATTTTATGTTTCATTAAAGGAACATTGCTGTGACCAGCAGAAACCGGCATTTGAATTCCGGCAATTGAAAAAGGTGTCATTAATTTAAGTTCAAAAAGTTATAGTAATATAAGTAAGAGGGAGACGTCAGAAGTCTGCCGGGTTTTGGGTTTGTGTAGGTTCCTAAGATAGGATTTTATCTAATGCCATGTCCATAATGTCTAATCCACGGTTCAAGTCTTCATCAGAAATTACCAATGGACTAAGCACACGAATCACGTTTTTGTGGGTACCTGCGCTAATCAAAATCAATCCTTCATCTGCGCAAGCCTGCAACATTTTGCTACACAATTCATGGTCTGGTTGGCGTGGGTCTCCGTTTTTCACAAACTCCATAGCCACCATAGCACCAAGTCCACGAACGTCACCAATCTCATAATGTTTATTTTTCATGGAGATAAAGCGGTCCATCACAATTTTCCCAACTTCCTCACCTCGTTTGTTCAAATCCTGCTCCTCCATCATTTTAATGGTAGCGAGGGCTGCAGCGCAGCTTACGGGGTTACCAATGTAAGTTCCGCCAATAGTGCTTGGCTTGGCTGCATCCATTACTTCGGCTCTACCGATTACTGCAGAAATTGGCATACCCGAACCTAAAGACTTTGCCCAAGTAGAAATATCCGGCTTCACGTTAAAATGCTCGTACGATCCCCACTTGCCAGTACGGCAGAAACCAGACTGAACTTCATCAAAAATGAGCATAATGCCATATTGATCGCAGAATTCGCGTAGTCCCTCTAAGTATTTGGCTGGCGCCACGTTAAAGCCACCTTCACCTTGCACCACCTCCATAATTACGGCAGCCACAGAGTTAGGATCAACCATGTTTTTCATGGATTCATGCATACGCTTCAACTCCTGATCTACAAAAAGCTCCTCGCTCATGCCACGTCCGTAACGGTAGTAGTTTGGGAATGGAAGGCGATAAACTTCAGGGGCAAATGGGCCACAGCCAATTTTGTAATCCACTTTAGAAGTAAGCGTCATTGCCATCATAGTGCGGCCGTGGAAAGCTCCTGTAAAGGAAATAATAGCACTGCGGTTTGTTGCTTGGCGGGCAATTTTAATGGCATTCTCTACAGCTTCTGCACCCGTAGTTACCAACATTACCTTGGTGTGATCTCCGTGTGGAAGAATTTCGGCCAGCTTTTCACAAAGCTCAATATAGGGCTCATAAGTAACCACGTTAAAGCTGGTGTGGATGTACTTTTTGGCCTGCTCAATAATTGCATTTACCACCGGCTCAGGTGAATGACCGGCATTTACTACACCAATACCTCCTGCAAAATCTATAAGTTCCTTTCCATCCAAATCGGTAACAATGGCTCCGCTGGCAGTTGCCACAGTAGCCGTGTTAAAAACTCCAACTCCATTTGCTACTACGGCCTTTCTTCTGGCTAATAGCTCCTCACTCTTGCTTTTTGTTAAAACATTGTTATTCATTGTATTATGTTTTTTCTGGGTTCTTTGTTTGTACGAGTTAATATTAGAAGGATTTATTCAATTAAACAACTGGTCAAAAATATTTTATGAGAGCGGTTTTCGACAGGCTCAAAAGGCTATAAAGCTGTGGGAACTAAAATTTTAGGCGGGGATAATATTTCGTGTGATGTGTTTTGTAATCCCTGCTGCCAGAGAAAACAGATAGAAAGAAGAAGTTTCAGTTTAAGAGGAGGTAAGTTGTAGGAAATTATAACTTAAATTTCAGCCGGTAATTTGAATATCTATTAATATGCTAGATTTTAGGCACAAGCGGGACGCTTGCGCCAGCAGGGGGGAAAGATCAGAGGGATGAAATTATAACTTAAATTTCAGCCAGAAAATGCAAAACATGAAACTCAACTTTTCCCTTCTCGTACTTACCCTTTCAACCCTAATAGTATCTGGCCAGGCCTGGCAATGGGGCTTGCGTGGTGGTTCTGTTAATACCATGCAGAACAATACTGAAAACAATATCATTACAGAAATGGCAACCGATCAGGCAGGTAACATCTATACCCTTGGTATTGTAGGCTCGGTAGGTTTGGAGGTGGACGGGCACCCGCTCACTGCATACTCAAGCTACTTTCCAGCACCCACTCCCGATGTCCTTTTGTCAAGTTTTAAGCCGGATGGCACCTTCAGGTGGGCTAAGGTTATTGGTGGGGAAATCAATGATTATGGGCATTCATTATCAGTAAATAAAATGGGCGGGGTTTATGTATCCGGCAGGGTGTATAATGTAGATCCCTATCAAAATTATAATCCTATTCATTTTGATACCGATACCGTTTTACCAAGGGCTGTAACTACCGATACCCTGGGGCGAATTATGTTTTTGGTGAAGTATGACACTGCTGGAGCTTATCAATGGCTGCGCATGCCAGAACCAGATACCGTAACCTTTGCCAATCAATTAGCTCGAAACAGTTTCCCTTACCGCACTGTAGTTGAAGATAATGGAACGGTGCACTGGTTTTGCCTGTTAAGGCCCGGTAAATTCTCATGGACCAACAATAACATTGTTACCCAAAAAGGGATATACGTGTTAAAATATGATAGCCAAGGAGAAGTAACAGGAAGGGTAAAACTGGAAATGGAAACCGATGGAGTAGGGTTTTACAATAGTGGTAACGTACACTTTGAACGCGATGCACAAACCGGTAACTACTATATAGCAGGAATCAACGAGGGTTGGGCATCCATAGCTATAAATGGCGACACCCTAACCGACCGTATGTACATGGCGGCATTTGATAGTACAGGTAAGTATTTGTGGAAAGTGGAGGGGAATAGTGCAAATGCGAACTGTGCCATTAATGGACTCACCCTGGATGATCAGGGGGACCTATATATAACCGGAGTAACCGCCAGTAATAGTGAGTTTAATGGATATGTATTTAATCCACCGGGATTTATTGGAGGTGCGCCATTTATAATGAAAATAAACGCTTTAGGAAACCTGGTGTGGGCCAAAACTTCCCAGACCACAGTCCTTTGTCGTGCCTTTGATGTTACCATTTCAGGGAGTGAAGTAGCCATTACAGGCCAAGCCGGCAATTTACACTGGCCAAGCTATACCGATACCATGCCCTCTGTACCAAACCAGGGCTATGATGCCTTTTTAGCGCGCTTTGATAAAACCAGCGGAGACCTGATAACCATGGCAAGGCCCAAAACCAACTTTGGTGGGGCATCTTATGGTTACGCTGTGGCAGCAGGCCCGGCCAATACTTACTACCTGGGTGGTAACTTTGATCAGCAAATTTATCTGGGCCCTGATACCCTGTTTAAGGTAGGGAGCCAGCGCAGCTTTTTCCTTACCCAATACACCTGCGATGTACCTAATGCGGATTTTACATTTACCGCCAACAATGCTACCAATACTCTAAATCTCAACTACACAGGCAGCCCTGCCGATAGTGTGGTATGGCGTTTAGGCGATGGCACTATTTTAAAAGGAGACAGCATTACCTACAGTTATGCGGCCAAAGGATATTATAGGGTTTGTGCCACGGCCTATTTTCAGTGTACAGAGGTTACGGCCTGTGATAGCCTGGCAGCGGGGAGTATTGGTTTGGATGAGGCAGAAGCCTTAATAAAAGTTGAGGTTTACCCTAATCCCGTAAACGAGGTGCTTTACATCTCGAGTTCTGAAGATGAGGTTTATGATTTAACGCCTTCGGATATTTCAGGGCGAAAGGTGTTGGAGGTAAAAAAGGCCATAAGCATTGATGTAAGCCAACTGCCCGCAGGTACTTACTTTTTGAGGATTGAGCAGGGGCAGTATGGTGTGGTGAGGAAGGTTTTAGTTCGGTAATTCACATTTCTTTGTATTCTAATAACAAGAGAACAATGCATGGAATGTTAAAATCACAAGATTCAATTAAGAATTTTAATAAATGTTACACTGGTTTGGTTGTTATGTTCTTTATGTGTTCATGTTCAAATACAGTAAAAGTATGTGACTCAAACTGGTTTGTTGGGAACTGGTCTAATAGGGGAAATTCAGTTTATAGGGAGCTTCTTAATATAGAATATACTGACGAAGGAAATCTTCTATTCTCAAAAGGTCTCGGTAAGAAGAAGCAAGATGTACGGGAATTATACCCAGAGCGTGAAACCTACCAGGAATGTAGTGATAACCATCTATATTTATTCTTTGTTGGGCAGTCAGATACAATGTATTTTAAGTTTGATTTAATTGAAGCATTTGATGGTAGAAATGCAGTCCAATGGGATTTAAAATTGGATACAGGTAGATCGGGATACTTTTCAAAAGACATGAGTTTAGTATTATTCAAAACCTTTTAAATAATAAAGTGGATCTTTAATTTTCGAGAATTGAGCAAAAGAATTGGAGCACAAACAAGCCCAAAATATACCTATCCTTTTTATGCAATAGGCACTCTCGCAGCCTGCTGGTAGGCATCTTCAGTAAATTTTCAAAATCAACATCATGAAAGCGAGCTGCTTTACGGCCACGTAAAAAGGCTTGTTTAAAATCTCCCCAATACTCCGGGTAAAACAGGAGGGAGGTAAAGTTTGCTGCCAAATGGGGGAGAGAGTACTTGCCATTACCCATGGAGACAAACTGTATACAGGTTTCTTCGCGCATACTGGTGCCGTACCCAAGTAGCACGTGGTAAACATCGTGAAACTCCGCCTTGGGCATAAGCTGAATATTGTTGGATGTTAAAAAGTTTGATAAGTCCTTTCCAAGCGAGTTTTCAGGGAAAGCCGAAAGTTCTTCCTGAGTAATCTTCCAGGCCTTGCGCTTATATCGGAGTAAAAAGTAAATGGGTTTTGAAAAGTTAACAATCATACCTGCCAGCCTTTCTCTGAATGAAGTTCTTTGAGTTAATGTAATTTCCATTTTAAAAGTACTTTGTATTTCAAAGTATAACGAACATATGGATTCGCTATTGCCATCCTTTGGAAAATAAAAATGGAGGGTAAAAAGAAATTCCCTCAACACCAGCGGTGCAAGGGGATTTCCGAGTAAAACTAAATGAAAAATTATTGCCTGATCAGCTTTTTAGTAAAGGTGTAGTGGCTGTTTCTTATAAAGAGGTGATAGATGCCTTTTGGGAAAGATTTAAGATCTATACTAAGCGGAAAATCAGTTTCTACCTTATCGTAAATAATTAACCCCTTGGCGTTATAGAGGGAAACAGAGGAAGGCGTCATGATATCAGTTGTCGTTATTTTAATCCAACTGTCACTGGGATTTGGAAATACCTGAAAGGCATTGGCAAAATGGTCAAGTTCATCAATGCCTACCCACTGAGGGTCTATCACATAATCGTAATCCATTCTAAAACTAAAGCCTCCCAAATCATTTCTCTTGTTGCGAACTGCCACCAAAAGTTCATTGCGGCCTTCCTTAAAAAAGGAGTTGGTTTGGAGCATGGTCACGTAATCAAACCAATCTCCAACATTATATCCATTATGGTGTGGTCCAAAGTTATAGAGCATTAAGTCGTGTGGAGCTCCCTTATAATTGTAGAAAGTACCAGAGCTTTCCTGGGCTACTAAAGTGCCGTTTATGTAAATGGCAATATCGTCATCAACAAAAACTCTAAGACGGCATTGGGTAATGGTGGCAAGGGAGTCAACATTAAAATAAGTACGGTAAAAACGTACGCCATCCTCTGATTTAATTACAGAAGTGCCGGGGATTGTTGATATGGTTACATAGCCATAGGGCTGATCAAGTACAGGGAATTGTGTGAAGCTCGAATCTGGCGGAAAATCATAGATTCCTGTCCATGGAAATGTTTCACACGTCTTGTAATCGATTACTGTACTTTGTTGCCATTGCTCATGAGATACTATGGTTGTTGTAAGGGTGTCTGTACCATTTCTTTGAGCATGAATAATTGTGCTTTGAGCAATGATATACAGTGCGGAGAACGCACGTATAAGGTGAGGGGTAGAGTTGTACATGACTGGTGTTTTAGTAATTAAACTATACGTAAATACCAGTCGATTGGATTCAATTGTTAAGAATAAGCTGTCATAAATATACACTATAAATTTTAACAGCGATATTTTTCAAGCTCAATTCAAATTAAATCTAAATGGTTAACAGAGCCTGTTGTTTTACTTTCGCCACACAACTATGCTATCCAAAAAATCTAAATACGCCATTAATGCCCTGGTTTACCTTGCCAGGAAATCTGCCTTTGATGTAGACCATAAGGTGCAGGTTTCTGAAATTTCAGAGGCCCAGCATATTCCACGTAAGTTTTTAGAGTCCATTTTACTGGATTTAAAGAATAATGGAATTTTGGGCAGCAAGATGGGCCGTGGTGGCGGCTATTATTTGCGTAAAAATCCGGCTGAGGTAAACCTGGCCGACATCTACCGTATTTTTGATGGAGCCATTGGACTGTTGCCCTGTGTTACCTATCAATACTATGAACGGTGTGAAGAGTGCCGCGATGAGGAGACCTGCGGAATAAGAGAGGCTATACTTGACGTGCGAAACAAAACGGTGGAAATACTAAAGAAAAATACGCTGGAAGCTATACTGGAAGTAGAAGCACGGAAAATGGCACTTAAGAAGAAGGGCTAAGAGCTTCCTTCAAATTCTCTAAAAACTTTACCACATAATCTTCTTTGAGCTTCAGTTTATACTGCATAATGTAGCGCGGGTGCTCCAGAGGAATAATCCTGTCAAAGAGTTTTATGGATTTGTTAAGTTCCTTTAAGTACTTAAAGTTTTTGCCTGTCCCTAAAATAATGGCTGTTTTTGGGTTTCCACAAATGGCCAGTTGCCTTTTGAGGTTGTCAATAATAAATGGCCTTACAGCGGCTTCCAAATCCTTTTGATCGTAATAATTATAGTTTACCCAATTTCCCTTTTCATTTTTATGGATGTAGCCCAAAGGACTTACGGCACCTATAAACCAGTCCTTGTAAAAGGAAGTTGCTCCGCCATAAGCTTCAATAACATCATATACAAAATGGGCCGAGGTTTCGCGGGTATCAACAGGGAAGGAGATGTTGCAAAACTCCTGCAGTCGGTAGGAGTCTGTAAATGGAATACCGGTTACACCGGCACCCAACCGGCCAGGGTTTATCCCCAGTATTATACCTCGGGAATTAGTATCGTTATAGTATTTGTGATAAAACTGATGAATTACCTCTTCCACCTCTTTTGGAGGATTTTGGTAAGGATTCATCACCTCAATATCCTTTGGGAGGGAGTTACTCTCTAAATTGAATGAATTGTAAAATTTTAGAATTTGCTCAGCTACAGTCATTGTGTGAAACTACAAAATCAGAAAACTACATGTCACACCGAGCGATAGTCGAGTTGCCAAAACTCAAGTTCCAAGTTTTGAATCTTCAAATCAATTATTTCTTCACCACTCTTACGGAAGTACCATCCGCACTACGAATAACGTAATAACCAGAGGGCTGATCGCTAAGGTCAATCTTGTTTCTATCCTCTATTGTTTGAATAAGCTGGCCGTTGGTGTTGTACACTTTGTAGTTGCCATATTGCTGGGTTTCAAAAACACCGGTTGATGGGTTAGGGAAGAAGCTAGGTTCTTCAACAATATAGTTTACCTCAAGGCCAACTTTTACGCCCATTTCATAAACTGTAATGGTTCCACTTACCTCGTTGGCAACAAATAGGAGTGGCAGACCACGATTATTATCTGCGGCTTTTACAAACACCATCCCTTCGGGACCAAGGTCCCCGGCATCAGGGTCGTTGGCAGGTTTTGAAAAATCGCGATTAAGCTCATACATCACAAAGGTTGGGGCCAGC
>CAXBJE010000075.1:0-10732 GCA_963975525.1 uncultured Owenweeksia sp.
AAAATTGATGAGGTGGTAATTTTCATAGCTAGAAAGGTCGTAGACGAAATGCCTGTAATTGGGGTGCTCAATATTTTTTCTTCGGCTAATGCCAACCACCTTATGGCCTGCCTCCAGGGCTTTTAGCGCCAGTGCTTTGCCAATACCACTGCTGGTACCTGTAATAAAAAACTGTTTCATTTTAATGATGAGTAAAAAAGTGGTCCTAAAAGTTCATATAACTCGTTTAGGCAACCTTTAATTATTTCTTGGTTATTCAGAATGAATTTAGGGCTTGATCCAAATCGGCTTTAAGGTCTTCAATGTCTTCAATACCCACGCTTAGGCGGATTAGTGAATCTACAATTCCGGTTTTTTCGCGTTCCTCTTTGGGGATGGAAGCATGGGTCATGCTGGCCGGGTGCCCGGCCAATGACTCCACTCCACCTAAAGATTCTGCAAGGGTAAACACCCTTAGGGCTGAAACCAACTTCACAGTATTTTCCAATGAGTTTCCCTTCACAGTAAAGGATATCATGCCCCCAAAATCCTTCATTTGCTTTTTGCCAATTGCATGTCCGGGATGATCCTCAAACCCTGGCCAGTACACCTTATCCACCTTGGGGTGTGCTTTCAGAAAATGCGCGATATCCCTTCCGTTTTCACAATGCCGCAGCATCCGCACATGCAGGGTTTTAATTCCTCTTAGCGTCAAAAAGGAGTCCATGGGCCCACATATAGCACCTGATGAATTTTGGATGAAATACAATTTATCCGCTAGCTCTTTATCCTTTACAGTGAGCAGACCCAACACAACATCTGAGTGTCCTGCTAAATATTTTGTGGCGCTGTGCATTACTATATCTGCACCCATTTCAAGTGGACGTTGCAGGTAGGGCGTGGCAAAAGTATTATCTACCACAAGTAGGGCGTTGCTGCTTTTAGCCACCTTTCCTATGGCCTCAATGTCAATAATATTCATCATTGGGTTGGTAGGGGTTTCCACCCAAATCAACTTGGTGTTTTTATTCACCAAAGCCTCAATGGCCTTGGTTTCGGCCATCCCAACAAAATGAAACTTTATGCCCAATGGCTCAAAAATTCTGCGAAACAGGCGATACGTTCCTCCGTATAAGTCGTTGGTAGAGATTACTTCATCTCCCGGTCTCAGCATTTTAATTACGCAGTCAATGGCTGCCAAACCACTCCCAAAAGCCAAACCATAGTTTCCTCCTTCCAGGGAAGCAATGCTTTCTTCCAATGCGTGGCGAGTAGGGTTTCCTGAACGTGAATACTCATACCCCTTGTGATCTCCGGGCGCAGCCTGCGCATAAGTTGAAGTTTGGTAAATAGGCGGCATCACCGCGCCATAGGCCTTATCGGGATGTTGCCCACCATGTATAGTGAGGGTGTTGAACTTTAGATTTTTTGGAGCCATGTGTACATATTAAAAAATGCAGCGCCAAAGGTAAAGATTAAGTAAGGCTGCAACCTGAAAGCTAAATGCACAAATTCACGTGAATTTGTGCAGTCAAGTGCACGTATTTACGTTAATTCGTGCACTTTCAATTTTAGCACCAATAGATTGGATAACCTAAAAAAAGCCAAACTCACAGCACACCTCGCACTCTTTACCGTTGCGGTGATTTATGGGCTCAACTATTCCATTGCCAAGGATGTAATGCCTACTTATATTCAGCCCTTGGGCTTTATACTGCTCAGGGTTTTATGTGCTACTCTACTTTTTTGGGTTACTGCCAAATTTGTTATCCGTGAGAAAATTGAAAAGAAAGACCACCTCCGGCTTTTAGCCTGTGGGCTTTTTGGAGTAGCCACTAATCAAATGTTGTTTTTCTCCGGGCTCAACATCACCACCCCCATAAATGCTGCGGTAATGATGACCACCAATCCCATACTGGTATTGGTGCTTTCATCTATCATATTAAAAGAAACCCTGAAGTGGAGCCGCATTTTGGGGATTACATTAGGCATAGCAGGTGCCTTGTTTTTAATTACCAAAGGTGGGGCAGTGCTCGATATTTTTGATGCAGAGAAGTCTCTTGGCAACTTATTGGTTTTCCTGAATGCTGCATCTTACGGAGCCTATTTGGTGGTGGTTAAACCGCTGATGTCGCGCTATAGCGCCATTACCGTTATTAAGTGGGTTTTCCTGTACGGACTTCTTATAGTAATTCCATTTGGCGGAAGCCAGTTTGCAGAAGTCAGCTGGGCGGCTTTGCCGATTGGTATTATTTTAAAGATGGGTTTTGTAGTATTAGGCACTACTTATCTGGCTTATCTATTTAATGTTTATGCGCTAAAAACGGTAACCAGTACCACTGTGAGTTTCTATATTTATTTACAGCCATTGGTGGCGGCTATTGCTGCTATTGCTTTAGGAAAGGACGCGCTCAACCCCATAGTTTTAATCGCTGCGGCACTCATTTTTACTGGCGTTTATTTTGTGTCTTTTTATAAAAGGAAGTAACCGCAGCATTTATTCACCATTGAAACTCAGTTAATTTTACTTTTGCAGGCCTATGGCGCACTTATATTCAATGACGGGTTTTGGTAAAGCCACCCTGCAGCTTGCTGCAAAAAAAATTACCATCGAAGTAAAAAGCCTGAACAGCAAACAACTGGATATGAATATCCGTACTCCGCTCTTTTACAGAGAAAAGGAGGCCGATATCCGCCACATTGTATCAAACAAGGTGGTACGGGGCAAGGTTGATCTTAGCTTTTATTGCGAGGTAACGGGAGCTGAAAAAGCGCCCAAAATCAATGAAGCATTGGCATCTGAATACATTCGCCAACTTAAAGGACTCAGTGAAAAATACAGCATTCAGGGAGATGTGTTATCTGCAGTAATGCGTATGCCCGATGTTATGCAACCTGCCGAAGACGAAGTGGATGAAGAGGAGTGGGCAGCCATCACAAAGGTTATTGATGAAGCGGTGGATCGCCTAAATAAATTCAGAACTGATGAGGGTGAAACCTTAAAGGTGGACTTGATTGAGCGACTTGGCATTATCCGAAACCGACTGGAACAGGTAACCCCTTTTGAAGAAGATCGCGTAAAGCGCCTGCGTGAAAAGCTGAGCCGTGGTTTGGCCGAAATAGCTGATAAACCAGACGAAAACCGCTACGAGCAGGAAATCATCTACTACCTGGAAAAACTTGATGTTACGGAAGAAAAAGTAAGGCTAAAAAGCCACCTGGACTATTTTGAACAACTACTGAATGAGGGCGGTGCCAATGGTAAAAAACTGGGTTTTGTAAGTCAGGAGATGGGCCGCGAGATAAATACTTTAGGCAGCAAAGCCAACCATGCCGGTATGCAAAAGCTGGTGGTGGAAATGAAGGATGAGCTGGAGAAGATCAAGGAGCAGGTGTTGAATATTCTTTAGGGAGATGCTAGACGTTAGATATTAGTATTTAGATGAAAAGGTGGAGTTAGGAGAGGACAATTCAAGAGACTATAAAATTGAAAGACTATCTGGTTTGGGTGATTTAGAAGGGTTAAAAAAACTCTTTGAACCAACCTATAGTCAGGAAGAGCTTGATTTGGCTCTGATAAATGCCATTGCATTTTCCAAAATTGAAGTTGCAGGGTATCTTTTATCTCTTGGGGCAGACTTTTCAAGGGATACCTACCGAGGATCTTATTATGCAGCACATAATAGCGAACTGTTAGGGCTGAAGTTTTCAATTAGCAACGGAGTAAATGTTAATATCAATAACGGCATGCTACTTAACGTAAGTATTATTGCTGCTATAAATACAAGGAATGTTGAAAGCGTAAAATGGTTATTCGAAAACGGAGCCGATTCCAGTTTAATAAGTGAAAGTTCTTTGGAGGTTGCCAAAAAATTTGGAAATAGTGAACTGCAAAGTTTGTTGGCAAAGTGGACAGTAAAGAATCAAAGAAAGGATTAAAAAATGTCGGACAACAAAAAAGTAATCATATTTTCTGCGCCAAGCGGATCGGGAAAAACCACGCTGGTAAAGCATTTGCTTTCGCTGGATTTGGGAATAGAGTTCAGCATTTCGGCTACTAGCCGACCACCAAGAGGACAGGAGGTGGATGGAAAAGACTACTACTTTTTAGGAGAAGAGGATTTTAAAAAGAGGGTTCTTAGTGGTGATTTTATAGAATGGGAAGAAGTATATGCAGGCAGCATGTATGGCACCTTACGATCAGAAGTTGAACGAATTTGGGCAAAGGGAAAAGCGGTGATTTTTGATATGGACGTAGTTGGAGGCTTAAACCTAAAAAGCCTTTATGGAGATAAAGCGCTGGCTATTTTTGTGAAACCACCCAGTATTGAAATTTTGGAAAAAAGGCTACGTGGCCGCCAAACCGATAGTGAAGATAAGATACGCCAACGTTTGGCCAAGGCACGCAAGGAACTTGGAAGAGCAGACCGATTTGACCATGTACTGCTGAACAACGACCTGGAGACGGCTAAGAAGGAAGCCGAAAGTTTACTGAGATTATTTTTGGGAAAATGACGAAAAAGAAAACCGGACTTTACTTCGGCACTTTTAATCCGATCCATATTGGGCACTGTGTAATTGCGCAACACATGCTGGAGTTTACTGACCTTGATGAGATTTGGTTTGTGGTAACTCCACATAATCCCCATAAAAAGAAAAGCACTTTGCTGGACGATTACCAGCGCCTATATATGGTGCAACTTGCCGTTGATGATCAATACCAGATGCACGTAAGCAACATGGAGTTTGATTTGCCACAACCCAGCTATACTGCCACCACATTGGCCCATGCGGTTGAAAAATATCCCGAAAAGGAGTTTGCCTTGATTATGGGAGCGGATAATCTACAAACCTTCCACAAATGGAGAAACTATGAGTGGATATTGGAGCATCACAAAATTTATGTGTACCCCCGCATAGAGAGCGATGGTGGCGATTTAAAAAACCACCCCAACGTTACCGTTACCGATGCTCCCATCATGCAAATTGCCTCAACAGATATCCGCAACGCCATTAAAGAGGGTAAAAACGTGAGTTTTATGCTTCCTGAAAAGGTGTGGAAGTTTATTGATGAGGGGTTGTTTTATAGGTAGTGAAACTAATACCCAAGAAACTCTCTCCCGAAAGACCCGTAGATGCTAAGCGGGTAATAATCTGCGGCAATTTTGGTAAGATAGTTTTCTTTATCAAAAACTAACTTAGTGAAGTAAGTGCCAGCCGCATTTCCTCCTTCAAAATATAGATACAGGTACTTTCCATCCAATGAGATAAACGCCTCAGGTTTCCTGACGAAGCTCACAACAGGATGGTCTTCACATGTGTTTGGGCTATAAAAATTGGAGAAAGCTGAATTGGGAATGAGCACTTCTTTGTCGTTGATTTCAATATTTAATTGGTCAATTTCAGTTTTTGGTGTTCCATAAAATCCGCCATAAGGGATTTGTCCGTCTATATCCACATAGTAATTATGTTCCTGATGCTTGGTGGCCTGATGCTCATTTGGATTATATTTTTTGGTTTTTGGTAGATATGATAGGTATCACCGTTTTCCAAAGTGTCGGTTATTTCGGTGTAATTGGTGTCGCATTTAGTATGTTTCAACTTATAGAGTAATGCTCTGTTTGAAATAAACCTTTTGTCGTTTGGGTGAAGAAGTTGGTTTTCTAAAACATAATCCACTAATGCCTTATTGGCGTTAAAAACTGTATCAAGTCGATCAATAGGGTGTCCTCGTCTAAAAGTGGAGTCAATTGATTGTATATGAATTTGAAATTCCTCTTGTGCCAAAACCGTGGTTGAAGTGCATAGTAGAAAAATCGAAGTAAATAAATACGTTCTCATGTTTCTGCTATTTTAACCTATATCTCACCTCCAATCCACCACCTGCTGTCCACTTAGGATTGGTGGCTCCTTCATTCAAAATGAGTAAATCACCTTCTGTATAAACGCCAAAACTCCAAGGTGATCTCTGGTTTTCAGTGAGTTTAAACTGATAGGTTGGCCGGAAATAAATCCCATAGAAAACTGCGTATTTAAAGTCATCTCCAGTATAGATGCTGCGCATCCCCAGCCGTGTATCTCCAATTTGAGTAAACCCCTTTGAGAAAATTGGAATGTAACCCTGAACACCAAAAGGCAAGCTGATTGAACGACCCTTGCGGTTAATACGATACAATGGTGAGAAGCCAGCTTTTACGCCAATAAGGTTTATACTTTCAACATAGTAGGCGTTTTCATTAGTTTTCACTAAACCAAGGTCAGTAAGTATAAAACCGGTTCCCATATTAAGTCGGCTTTCCACGTAGTTGTAAGACAAGGCGTAATTGAAGTACCATAAACTTTTCTTCAGCCGGGTATCAGCGCCTATGGCTAAATTAAAAATGGGGAGATTGTTATAGTCACCTGAAATCCCTTTCGGGTAGGTGAAATCTGCAGGGTGAGCTTTTACAGCTCCATTAAACCAAAGTTGGGTTTGGGCGAATGTGGAAAAACTGCCTAAGCAAAATAAGAGCGATAGTAAAAGGTGTTTGTTCAATTTTGGATTTATTGAAGTCCGATTAGTACTTTACATGGCCTGCCTTTAGGGTAAGTCCAAAAGCTAAATAGGGAGGCGCGGGGTCATGCTCTTCTGACCGCTGGTAGGCCGGTGTAAAATATCCCCTGGCAAAAAATGAATAATCTATGGCCCAGCCGTAATCATCATTTTTTTCAACTGTATTGCTCAAGGTGAGGTTAGCTTCCACAAAGGGCAGCGTCTGATCTATCACTTCCACATCACCACCAGAAAACTTCTTTTTAAGATTACTTGTAAACCACGGTACCCCTGCTCCGGCATAGAGTCCAAAGCCAATCTTCTTTTTGTCACTAATTGGCTTCATTCGCCTTAGCCCCATTGAAATATCTATATAATGGCCGATAAACTCTGTGCCGGGTATGTAAGAAGAGATTGAAAATGTCTCTTGTGTACTGTAAGACCGTAGTGCATACTCCAGTCGGAAGAGACCATTGTAGATTTTGCTTTCGGAATAGGCCATATCAAGTGCAAGACCTGCGGAAAACTTGTAGTTACCAGCCGTGGACAGGCTTTGCCTGTTGTTTTTCATTTCCTGATTCAAAAAGAAATCACTGCTATAGCGATGCACTGAGCCAATTATGGAAATCTGGTTTTTTTGGGCTAAAGCCGCAGTGGAAATAAAAAATAGGAAAATGAGAGTTCGTGCTTGCATACTTTCGCAAATATAGGTTAGGGATAGCCTGTTTAATCCTTCATTATTTTAACATGATACCCTTTTGAGATTAAGCTCTCAACAGTGCTAGAATCAGGGGAATGTCCATAAGCACTGCAGTTGTTATAAAACATAGCTTCAATAGGGTGTTTTACATTAAACAGCACGGTTTTAGGGTTAGTTATGTTTAATGCCCTAAGCTCTTGAGCCCATTGTGGATTTCTTTCTCTATCCTCAAAAGGTTTTATCCGTTCCAAAGAATACCTTATCGGGAGGGCTAACAGCAGAAATAGAACTACATAAATCATCCAGCGAAAGCGATACCTATTGAGATATCTTTTTGGATAAATCCAAAAAATGGCTGTAACAATAAATATGGCAGGGGCAGTAAATAAAGTGTAGCCCTGCATTTTTGTAGCAGCTAACGAAAAAAAGAGGAATGGCACCACAATCCAAATAACCAGCAATAAACGATGGTAATTAAAAGGCCTCTTTAAAGATTTGTATAAAAACCAAAGCATTGGCAGGTATATCAACTCTCCAAAAAGCATCCTCATTTTATCAAAATGGTAGAAAAAAGAGCCTCCTTGATTATCCAGAGCCTCGGTAAGATGTAAAGCGTTGAAGTGATTCTCCCAAAGCGTTTCTTGTGGAAAAGTTAAGTGGATATAAATTTGCCATGGTAGTGAAACCACAATAATGGTGAAGAGGAGAATGGATCCACTTTTAATAATCTCTTTAATTGTAAAGTCTTTGGTGGCCAATACTAATAACCCCCAAATAGGAAGTACTATGAGGGCCGGAAGCCATTTGGAGAGAATCGCAAAGCCAATGGAAATTCCACAAAGAATGTTGAAGGGTTGATTTTTAGAATTAGCGAATTTTAAGGCTAGAAGCACAGCCAACTCAATAAAGAAAAGGAAAAAGAGGTCGATGTGGTCAGTAGCCACCCTTCCGGCAGTAATTTCTATTATCAATCCGTGTATAGAGAAGAGGAAAGCCGCTATAAATGCAACCTTTTGGTTGAAGAGGTTTTTGGCAATACTGAAGGTTACCCAAATACCCAACGTACTTAAAATGATAGAGGGCAGCCTTAATGCTATTTCATTAATCCCAAATATACTCAGGCTTAAAGCCATGGACCAGAGGGGCAAAGGTTGCTTATGTACCCAAATGTGATTGCCCCACCAGTTTTTATAATCATAGGGTAGAACTGGGTTTTCGTAAAGGGTAGGTACAAGAGGATGTTGGATCAGATTCTTTGCTACCAATGCGTGGTACTTTTCATCCCATGGATGAAGAAATAGGTCGCTTGCACAATAGAGCCGGAGAATAAAGCCACCGATTAGCAGTAAGCCAACAGCGAAAACCATTTTGTGTCTTTGCTGTAGCCTAAAGGCAAAGTAGTATCCGATTGCGCAGATAACTATAGCTATTGTACCTAAAATTTGATTGCTCATTATAAGTGTTGGCCCAAAGATATAATCACGGGTGATAAGCCTGACCACTTGATACAACAAGACCAGGAACTAGCATTTAGGAAGGGCTACTGAGCTACTTTATTACAGTGTTATAGTAAACTTCTTGGTCAGTGGTTACCACTATAATATATGAGCCACTTGGCAAGTCGGTAAAATCAACTTGTATTGTGGTTTCAGAAAGATGATTAACAACGGCAGGGGTAAGGTTACCAGCTACATCACTTATGTAGATAGTTGGTTCTGTTTTTAATGCGGAAGTGAATTGAAGAGTAACTTCATCAACAGCCGGATTTGGAAATACTATTAAATTTTGTGCTGCGGAATTTGCTGCAGGGCCGCTACCAGCCATTGAACTTTTTGTAACAAGGGTACCATTGCTGTGAATTTGAACGGCACTAGTTGCTGGCTCGTTGCTGTGGTAAACAAACAGATTGCTGCCTGTACCCTGGTAGATGGTAAAGGATTGCTGGCTACTGCATCCGTTACTATCTAAAACTTCCACGTTGTATATGGCGGGGAAGTTTTGCGGACATACTGTGATTACATTTTGGTTGCCTATTAATCCTGTGGCATCACTCCATACTACAGAAGAGTTGGATTGAGACAATATATTGGTGCTTAACTGAACACATTGCCCCGGAAGCAAAGAATCTAAAGCTGCGCTTACAATAAAGGGATTGGGTTGGTGGATGGTTACATAAGTGCTGTCAGATGCGTGTCCGTCACCATTAATTGCTGTAACCCATATATAACCGCTGTTGGTAACGGTAATCGAATCCGAATGTCCGCCATTGCTCCAGTTGTACCAGCTGGCATTGCTTTTGGCTTGTAGCGTTAGGGTTTGGCAAGCTGCTGTATCATTAGGTAAATTCAGATAAGGCAAGTGCAGGCGCTCAAAAGCCCCAACATCCGGAAAGTCGCTATTTCTTTTGTTCCCCAAAAAATCTTCTGTAATACCAGAAACCGAAATCGCATTACTGTCGATAAATCTTGTATTAGAAATCAGGGTGTCCGAATGATAAAAAAGAGGATCGGTAAAATAGGAGTGTTGATTACTGCTGTCCTTTGCAATTATGGCGCTAAGGCTGCTTTCTTCGGCAGTTATATTTCCCGAAAGGGAGTACCAAAGGTTATAATCATTTTGAAGGCCGGGCCCAACATTAATGTTACCTGAATAAGCAGCCCCGGTGCCCATATTGGCTACTATGTTGTTAATAAACGATGATTGGGTAACTCCAACTTCATTTGGGCAAAAGCCCACCACGGCCAGTTGGTTATTATCTGCGCTAAGCACAAGAGTATTGTTGGAGATAATGGTGTTGGCAAGGTTACCGGTTTTTAGTGCAAATACATCCTTTCCGGCCTGGGCAGTCATGTTTACAACGTTGTTGTAAATAAGGCTTGGAGATATTGAGTCACCATCAAGGTTAATCAGGTCAATAGCTCTGGAATGGTCTTTATTAGCGCTAACTTTTAATTCATTTCCGGAAACGGTAATCGATTTTGCACCTTTTATCAAAATGCATAGACTCCACCCGTAATGTTTAAAAACTGATTTTTACGTACAATGGCCTTGGATGTGTTACTAAGTGCAATACCTGTATTTTGGGTATGAATGGAGTTCCCTGTAAAGTGAAGATTTTTAGCAGGGCTTTTGGCGCCACCTCGCAGGTCTACACCTCTACGGGCATATTGGAAGGTACAGTTTTTAACAGTCAGGTTGGAGTCTACTGTCCCCGTTAGTAGGGCGCCATCCATAACCATGTTTGAGCCTTCAAAAAGGCAATTTTCAAATGTGATGTTGTGGCAATCAATTAGGTGAACATTTTGCTTGCCACCGTCAAAAAGTTGACGAAAGCCGATATTTTTGAATGTGATAAAATCGGCTCTGTTTAGCCACAAATTCCAGTTTCCGCTTTTTTGCGAGTTCCACTCCAAAACTACTGCGCTACTATCTTTTGATTCTGATTGAAAAAGAATGGTGTTGGTTGCTGATGTACCCTTCACCGATCGTATAGTATCGGACTCATAGTATACGCCATCCTT
>CAXBJE010000076.1:0-10727 GCA_963975525.1 uncultured Owenweeksia sp.
CCCGGGTCAGCGTTAGAAATGATGTTTTTGGCAAAAATCTTTTCACCACTTTCCAGCTCTACGCCTATGGCTCGCTTTTTAGCATCGCCCTCCAGTAAAATGCGTTTTACGCTTTGTTGGGTTCTTACCTCGCTGCCATTTTCCTTTATGGCTTTGGTCATGGCTTTTACAATGGCTCCCCCTCCCCCCATGGGGTAAAACCCACCGCTAAAGTAGTGGTCCATTACGGCACAGTGCAACGGAAAGCTGGCTTGGGCTGGAGGTAAACCATGATCCCCACATTGTACGTTCAGCACCTTTTTTAGCAGCGGATCTTTAATGTGCCAATCTATAACGCGCTTAAGGCTAAACAGGCCGTATTTCCCCAAGTGCCGGGTGCGCCAGGCAATGGTAACATTATCCCAAAAACCACTCATTTTAGGAATGAGGTGCAATTGCCGACTTACGTCACGAACGGTTTTCAGGTATTTTTTAATGCCCTTTTTTTCGTGGGGAAAGCGGGCAGATAGGCATTGGCCTAATTCATCAAAACCAGCCGGTAAATTGATACGCTCTTTTCCTATCCAGCAATGCTCATAGGCAGCAGGGTTCATTCTAAAAAACACCAAATCATTGGCAATGCCCAGGCCTTCGTATAATTCACTGGTAGATTCTCCCGGCCCAAGCAGGCCTATATAGTGTACGCCCGGAGTAAAACGGTAGCCGTTTAAATAGAAACTATGACACCAGCCCCCGGGTACATCATGTTGCTCTAACACCAACACGCGCTGGCCGGCACGCGAAAGACAAATTGCCGAGGCAAGGCCACCTGCCCCCGAACCAATAATAATTGTATCTAATTCCATTAACTACCGAGTTTACTGTTGTGTTAATTATCCACGCTTTTTTGGGTAAACCCGGATAGTGATGTTGTTACAAATCTATTGTTTTGGGAGTTGTGCTTAACGCGGTGAAAAAAGTAAACTTGGCGATGGAAGCACCCACTAGTTATTTACTTTGTTATTTAATGCCTGTAAATATTGTTAAACACTAGCCCAAAGGGTTTTTGCTTTTATTGATCTTTTTGAGATAAAAACCAGGATAACCCCAACAAGGAAAGGAGAAATGCTATAGTGATTAGGCCAAATCCAGTTTTATCTTTCAATTGCCCCGTGTTATTTGTTTCTGCACGAACATTCATGATGCTCGTTCAGGTAGTTTATAGACTCTATACAGAGTCCTTTTAAAACGGGAATGTTGATGTCGGAAAGCCTTTTGATGTATATGCAGGCCTTGCCCATTTTGAATTTTCCAAACTCCGTTAAGAGCTGATTGCTTTTTTCGGTATCGGAATATACGTAAAGTGAGAACGCTGCCTTTCTGGGTGAAAACCCAAGCATTGGCGCATCACCTTCGTGGCCACTGGCATATTTGTAGTGATAGGTGCCAAACCCAATTATGGTGGGTCCCCACATTCTGGGCTCACAGCCAGACCATTCCTTTAGCAGTTCAATCAATCGAAAACTGTCGGCTTTCTTCTGTTCATTATCAACGTACGTATTTATGAAGTCGGTTACGTCTTTTCCGGTATAAATTGTCTTTCCCATGGGTGTGAGGTTTATCTAATACGATGAACACTATTTAAGGCCAACACTTACCTTCTTTATAATCTTTAATTCCATCGCACTCGGCTTCAGAAGGATTGCTGTAGGTTTTTCCATTGCATCCACATACGGGGTTATAGTCAAAAGTAACTATACAACCAGGAATGGGGTCTTCCTTGCAATTGCTGTCCTTTTTACAACCGGTTAAAGAGAATAGAACGATCAGGGCATAGAGTGCGGAAGACGTACAGATGTCTTTCATAATTCCATTACTTATAATTAGAGCTAAGGCTGATTAGTATAAACCAACAACACCTCCATGTGCGGTTCGGGCTCCATCCAATGATTGGTATTGGGAGGTATTTTGCAAACAGCGCCTTTAGTAATTCTAATGGCATTCTCGCCATTAACTATAGTTCCCTTGCCTTCGGTTACATAACATATTTCCCAAGTGTTGTGTAGGTGGCCTCTGCCACTTCTTTCAAACACCAGGTATTCCGAAATTATTTCCCCATCCTTTTCCACCAGGGTTTCCATAGTTCCAAATGATGTGGTTCTTTTCTTTTCCATAGTGTGTAGTGCTTATTCCACCCCCTCAGCAAACTCTTTAAACTGATCCATCCATTTTTGACTTTGCTTTTCAAACATGCAGTACGTCAGTTCTATTTCTTGTCCTTTTTGATGTCTTTTAGAATCTTCTTTTCAGTGCCATCTATTCGTCTCTGCACTTTTTTTACATCCTCAGAAGGAGGTAAGTTTTCAGGCTTTACCCCTCTTTTTAAAAGGATTTTTCTAACCTCCAGATTATTATCCACATGCTCCTTAGAAATTGGGAGGTTTCCCCCTAAATCTTTTTCCACAACATTGTGGCTGGTTAATTCGGCAGCAAAGTCTTTGGCCTTTATCATTAGGGTTGGTAGGAAGTCTGCAAGAGGCCGATTGCTTGGTATCCCAAGTTTTTTCTTCATAAACTGAGTTGTCCTTCCTCCAAACAACGCTTTATCTCCTTCTGATCGAATTAAGGCAAAACTTTTGCCGTCAACCCCTCTTTCATAAATAATTCCGGATAGCTTCTTTTCAGATCTAGACAATTTTTCTCTTGCTGAGACTCTGGCAATGTCCAATAGCCTTTTTTCTATCAACTCCTGTTTCCGTGTTTGTACGGCAAAATAGGTTTGGGCAAAAGCAATTTCCACCTTTGCAGGATCCCCATTTTGGGCAATAAGGTAGCATGCATATCGGGTTAAGGCTACATCATCTATTTCTCTTATGGCTCCGCTGCCCAACGCCACCATTTTGGTGTACACTACAAAATGGTCTGTAACCTTTTCTCCAGAAGCTTCGCAAGACTTGGAAGCTCTTTCTATCAATTTGGAGAATGCCCGCCACTCGCTGTAGTTAAAGGTATGCATGAGCTCTCGCCCACTCCAGCATTCCAGGCCATCCAAATTGTAGCAGGCCTCTTCAAACTTTTCAAATAGTTCTGCTATTAATTCTTTCTTCATGTCTACATTATTTAAGACCTTTAAGCATTGCTGGTAAATCTAAATCAATATTCCGCATAGATTACGGAAAGCCTTTGATTGCCAGTTAACATCATCAATACTAACAGAGAGCATCAACTTAAGCTTATCACCTTTTGCCAAACGTATGTTATTCCAACCCCTCAGCAAAATCCTTAAACTGATCCATCCATTTTTGGCTTTGCTTTTCAAACATTCCGGGAAGCAGCCGGGCTATTAGCTTCGGGATAAACCCATTAAACTTGGTGTATTCCACTTCAGAGGTATAGCGGGTGCGGTTGTCGGCAATACCTTCAAAGCGGGAGCTTTGGGTATTGCTCATGTGGGCATGCTCATAAAGCGCCTTTTTCTCCTTTGGCAGGTTGTTGATTTGTATGGTTTCAATAAGCTCCAGCTTTCGTTTTCCCTGCTGTAATGTGATTTTAGATTTGGCTCCAACCGAATCCTTTTCGCCCTCCAAAAGCTCTATTGATTCAAAGCCATCCTGCCATTGATCAAAATAATCCTCATTGGCCCAAAGCTCCACTACTTTATCTACCGGAAGGTTAATTACTGTGGTGCAGGTGTATTTCATAGCTGTAAAACTAATTTTTTTTGAGGCTTCCGTGTTTTGATTATTCCAATTCAGGCTCCAAAGCACTCAGGCTTGTGAGAAGTCCTTTCTCCACCTGGTTCAGAATGATTTCCGTATCAGCGTTTCCATCAAAAGATTGTACCCAAATGTGGGCACCATCGCTGGTACGGATAACTTCCATCAGTACAGTACTTCGGTAATTCACATTTAAAAACCGCGCATTAATCAATACATCCAAATGATGGGCATCCACTTCTTCCCATATTTTATCCATATCAAAGTTTGCAGTGGTGGCTGGGCCAACAATATCCAGATTTCCTTGCGGGAGATTGCTCAACCTCTCCACCAATTGAAGAGCAAGGGTGTTATTGGTAAAAGAGCCGGATGTTTCCGTTGGAACCATGGGCATAATTCCAACCCGGATTTTTTCCATAGGAGGCGGAAGGAAGAAATAAGTAATTACTGAAAAAGCAAGCAGAATAAGTAGACCGAGGCTCCACAGTTTTTTATTCAATGTTGTTTTGGACCTCACGCGCTTTGTTTTTCTGTTTGCCCCATTACTGGCTGAGCAAATATTACCTGTGCTAAACCTACAGAATTTACAGATAGCGAGGTTTACTTCATCGCTTTCTTAATCAGTTTTAAGGCCCAGTCATAGTGGCTGGAGGTACACGATACCAAATAGGACCCCAGCGAAGTGCTGCCCGTCCATTTGTATCGCTTTTTCTCAAAAAGCTCCTCATTGGTATGAGATTTTATTAGGGCATAAACTTTTGAGAAACTATCCCGCAGCAAGGTTTTCACCTCGTTAAGCTCTGTTCTGGAGTAGTGGTCCCAAATGGTGCGGTTAAGTACAGAAGTGTCTTTCCAGGTGTAACCTTTGGCCGGCATATCAGGCTTATTGCCTGCCATTCCTACATCATACCAATCCAACATCATTAAATGCCATTGATGAAGGTGCGCTAACACATCCCGTATATTTCGATTCATGGTTCCTTGCGGGAATTCCCTTTGTTGATCACTCTCTGAAAAGGATTCTAAAAAATCAAACAGCTTATTAAAGTTTTGCTCACTGAGGTTCAGGAGTTCAGTTTTGGTTTTTGGTCTGGGCATACGGTTTATATTTTGTGGTTAAGTCTTTAAGATGTCTTGCTATATGTGCTGATACTACATTCAAATGCTCTTTTCGGGAGTATCCTCTTGAACCTTGTTTATTGGGAATAGTATCAATGGAGCTATCATAAATGAAGGCTTCAATTGTTAATTGAGCCACCTCAATTCGCTGAATTAACTGCTGGAGGGAGCTTGTAGAAGTTACTTCAACGCTTTGTGCATTTACCTCAGATAGTTTTCCCTTCAATGGCTTAGGCTTAACTCCAATGGCGAGGTCTTTAATGTTTCTGGCAAAACTCTCGTGCCAAAACGTAAGGTGACCCAGAATGTCTTTAGCGTTCCAAAGAGGGTAAACCATTATTTGAAAATCTAAATCCTGGCGGTAGAAGGCTGTAAGCTCTTTTAGTTTTCCCTGCAACACAACAAGGCTCTGGTCAATATCACTTTTTGAAAAAGGCATAATGTAAAATTGCACCTCAAATATGGAAACCAAGAGCTTAGTAAACAATGACTTTTAGCACTTGCGCTAACTGGAAGAAAACTTAAAAAGCAAAGGGCAATTTGAATTTATTGTCCAATGTGGTATCTATAAAACCCCCAGGCTTCATGGGCAACATCTCTTCCTAATTGAAGACCAGCAACATTATCAGCTTGAATATGATACCCACCCAGGACCCTTGAGTAGCCTGCCATTTCAGCTGTTTCGGTAAAAGTTGGGAATGTCAGGGTTACGGTATCCCCTAAATTATCTGGTTCCGTCATTGCACCTGCCACCAGGGTTACTTCAGTACCAAAGGTGTCGCTACCTGTCCATAGTTTAAGGGCTTCTGCACAACCTCCGCTAATAGTGCTGTGGCCCGAAGTATAGCTAGGGAAGGGTGGACACAAAAAAGTGGATGGCGAATAGGGCCTCCACTGCTTTCCTTCCACCTTCATCATTCCCCTGCCTTCTCCACCCCAGGCTATTATTTTTTGTTGGTCGTAGTATTGATGAACTAACGCAAACGGCCTTGCAAAGTCGTAATGCATTTTAGAGTCCCACGAAGCTATAAAGGCATCCATGGCCACTACCTGATTATAGAAAAGCATTTTAACGTCATCATCCAGGGTATTGCCATCCCGCTCAGATACATCAAGTGCAAACCTTAACCAGTGACCAGCTTGCTGAACAGATTGTGGACCATCGCGCATAAATTCAACCAAGGCCTTTTGCTCATCCGTTAGATTGGCCTGGAGGGCTATTACTTCATCCACTTCCATTTGCAGTTGGTCAGAGCCAATCATAGGTGGTGGCTCAGGCCTGAACTGATCTGGTGACTTTAGCGCTACCGGTTTCACCTTATTCCAGAAAGGAGTAAGGCAACCCGGGGCAAACCGCCCCCCCTTACCATCGGAGAAATACTTGGGTTGCCATCGGTTGGGGTCGATGTTTTCTTCTACCGGGTTAACAGGTTCATAGCCTGTATAATCGAAGTAAGGCCGTCCTTTAGAGCCTTCCTCTTCACCATATTGATTTGCGCCATCCCCTTTACGGGCTTCAATTACAGCTTTGGCCGCAAGGTTACCAACACCTTCGGGCGTGGATGGATCAAGTGACGTGTTTTTGGGATCTAATCCCAGCATGTCCATAAAATCAGTAAACAAAGCTGTATCACTATAATAATACTCATTCAAGGCGCGGTAGGCAGCATAGCTTATAGCGATTTCTTTATTACTCAGGGAGTGCTCATCAGCTGGTCTTCTCTCCACATTAGTGAGATAAACAGGTATGGCCAGGGAGTCGTATCGGGACCATGCGTCAAAAACCGAAACGAAAATCAAACCCAGATAACGGGAAGTGATGGTGGGTCGCGGCTTAAACCGTTCAGTATCATAAGCGGTTGCAGTTAGTGCCAGCTTACCCCACTGATGTACCAGATTTTCAACTCCGCGGGGCTGTGGAGTAACTTCTTGCGATGATTGATTTGATGGGTTGTTTTTTTGGTGACAACCCAGATTTATAACTGTAGCCAGAAGGAGAAATAAAAACTTTTTCATTTTGTGTATGTCTGATCGGAGGCTCAAATTGTAAAAATTTTTTCAATTGGCCTTAGTAGAGGAGGTTGTTCTACCTAAAGAAAAAACAGATTACGTTATTCGCTTTTGGAGTACACCCAAAAAAAGATAGCGGCAGCCACCCCTCCCACCAAAGAAAATCCCGCCAACATCCAAAACACATGCTGGTGACCCAATGCTCCTGGAGAATTGTCCAAAAGATAGCCCATGGCTGGCCCTGCAAAAATATCTGGGGTATAGCCGATAAGGGAAATAAGCCCAACGGCAGTACCGGTAAGTGCGAGGGGTATTTGCCCTCTCTGCATTACTGCAAAATAGAGTGAACGTGCGGCATACACTCCTGTGGCCACAATTAAAATGGAGATAAAGAAAAGTGCGGTATCTGAAGCTGAGATTATGCCTAGCGCAAACAGCAGTGCACCAAGTAAGGAAATAGCGAAGCTAATAACCAACCAAATCGTGGCTTTTGTACGATCGGCCAATACCCCAATAAGCACCCCAACCACGGGGCGAATAAATAATAAAAAGGTGCCCACTTGTGCAGACTGCACTTGGTCGTAAAGCATTACATCCTGTGCAAACAGCGAAAACACATCAGTGATTTTGTAGCCCACATAAGCACTAAGGATAATCACCATCAGGAGCCAAACCGAGGGAAGGCGCAGCACTTCCTTTACCTGCGAAAGGGTTATTTTTTCCAGAATAATGTCCTTTTCAGTTTCGTCATCCAGCTTCATAAAGAACCAAACCATAAGACCGACCAGAGCTACAACTACGGAGGAAACTAAAACCACTTGCCTAAAAGCGGCCTTGGTTTCAACAACAGAACCATCAGACGTAATGAACATTGAAAAGACCATGACACCCATAAAGCCGAACAGGGCGCCTACCAAACCGCGTCCTCCATCTAAAAACCCAAAGGCCTTGCCTTGAGACGAGGAACCACCCCAAACCCTCGTGGCCTTTATCATAGGCGCCCAAAACAAAAAGATGGTGGTAAAACCCCAATAGCCGTAAAGCACTTTCAACACAGTGTAGCTAGGGAAGGTGGCATACACCAATCCGCCCAAAGCAGTGAGCCATAATGCTATGGCCATTAATTTTCTGGGAAGAAACCTATCCGCCAAAGGGCCACCAAATAAATAAGAGAGCACGGCCACAACACCGTAAACGGAGAAACACAAACCCAGCTGTAAGTTATCCAGACCAAAAGCCTCTAGCACAGTGGGCCTGAAAACCCGCGCCAACACAAAGGGCAGGATAAATACAGATTCACCCGCCAGAATGAGAAGAAGAAGGAAATGCCAGGGTGCTTTTTGGGAGGGGTGTTTCATTTGACCATGTAAAATACCACAAACAAAACAGGAAGTAGAATTAGCAGAAAAAGGATGTAGGTTAAAACGAAGCGAAGCAACGCAGCTATACGGCTGTACCCCTCAAAAAACTGCCAGAAAACGAAAAATGCATATGAAATGGAAACGATGAGTGTGCCTGTTGCCAATAAATCCTTATTAGTAATAGCCAAACTTAGCAAGGCAGATAGGGTGTAAATAATGGCTTGTTGCCCTGTGATGTACGCGTTTAGCACAAAGTGCTCGGGGTAGTTTAGGCCTGATTTATTAAAAGCCATGTAGGATGCAAACGAATAAAGCGGGAGAAGCAACAGGGTGGTATAAGCGTAGTTTTTTGCAAACCAATTGAGAACATCTATTTGGCCAGACGCTACCCCAGAACTGTTTGATTCACTCGCAAAGCCTTCCGCAGCGTCATTCAAAAAAGTGGGAGCCTCCAATAATTGAGATATCAGAAAATATATGGTGGATAGGGTAAACGTATAGGCTATGGGTTTAAAATGGTTTTTCCTTTTTCCACTCAAATACTCCTTTATGCTATGGCCAGGCCTTATAAACAGCTCTTTAATAGAAAATAGCAAGCCCTTATCTACCTGAAAAACGCTGCTCGAGAGCTCCTTTAAAAAACTGCCAAAGCTAATTCTGCTAACCGTGGTGCTTTGGCCACACTGCGAGCAGTAGCTTCCATCAATTTTATGGTTACAGTTTTTGCAAGTCATGTACATAGATATCAATTGATCTACCTGATAGAAACCCAAAACCAAGTAAAAAGGGAATGGGCAACCAATAAAAGAGAATCAGTTTTTGTCTGGTCATTTTGGTTTCCTCTTATTCTTCCTTTTTCTTTTTCTTGTTTCGCTTTTCCTTGCTTTCATTAATCTTTTTTATGGTTTCCATAGGAATAACGGTGAGTTGGTTGGTTTCGCAGTTCCAAACGTTCAGGTACTTTTTAGATACCACGTTGTGAGTTTTCCACTCCGCAAACTTTGCATATAGCATTAAAGTACAAATGTCTGTGGCTGTTATAAAGTCGCCTGTCTCCGGTAAATGACTGTGCATAGCTCCCTCTGTTTTCACGTCTTTTTCATCCTCGTCACCATAGTATATTGGGATAATGTTTTTGTGCAGCCTTTTTTTAAGAATAAGCTTATTGTTCTTATCAAAGGTTAAGAGGTAATCATTACCAAATATCACCACCCCACTTTGCTCAGGCCCTGTAAGTACATATACCTTCTTCTCATTTCCATGGATTAATGGGATTAGGTTCAACCGAGTGTTCTTATAACTTTTGAACAGGGTGTCAGAATTAATCTCAGCTAGAGCAAGCTTACGCATGATGTATAGATCAAACTCTGAGCTTGTAAACTCCCTTTCCGAGAGATTTGCTTTGGCAATATGGGTATTGTAAGTACTGTCAAAAGAAATAGTACCTATTACAATGGGGTTCTCGGATTTAGAAAAGAAGATACACCTGGAGGTGTCGCCCACGGTATATGCAAAGTAGCCTCCAATGTTTTCGCGGTTTTCATAGTTTTCCAAAAACAAGTCCGTACCGTACCAAGCTGCCATTTCTGATTGGTAGAGCAGCTTGCCTTCTTCCACTATGGGCTGGGCTTTTTTTGTTGGGTTGTTTTGGGCAAGTGCTGCAAGTGATACTAGCAACGAAAGAGCGAGGAGTATTTTTTTCATTATTAGGTGTTAAAAGTGTTTTTGATTTCAAGTACAACCTGTCTAATTAGCATCATTGTTTCCTGGTCCATGTTGATAGCTTTGGTTTTGAAAAATAAAGATTTACCATCAGCTGTGATGCTGAAGCAATTAAGCTTATCCATTAAAAGATTAAGAAGGCGCCCGGTATCAGGACTAATAGAGCCGGATACTTTGAGCTTTGGTTTTTGAAATAAACGCTTGTTTGCCTTGATGGCTATTTCACTTTTATCATAAGGGGTTTGTACCTGAAACCCGCTTCCATATTCAGGATAGGGTTTTGCTATTTGAAAGCGATAATGCAGATTGAGTTCGTCTGTAAACTCAAAGCGATCTGCTTTGTGACCAATTGCTGTTATCGCACGGTTTTCAACTTTCTGCTCAAGATCGGCTGCAAATTGGGTTATGGTATGTTCAGTTGTTTTCCAGTCCAAGAGTTATTCATCATATTATTTTCCCCAAAAACTTCCTTGCCCTATTCGCCACCGATTTTCGATTATCTGTTGTAAGCCGGTTTAGGTGTGGCTTAAGCCACTCTTTCAACTCAGCATCTTTACCGGCCCATTTTGATAAAAACTCCATGGTAGTGTTTAGTACAATCCAGTCGTTATGATGTGTAAGGTTGTTTCATTGTTAATTGTGCCAAATGGCTAGGGTGAGTAGGGTTTTAACGCGGTTTAGGTTTTTCTAGCACCAGTTTCTACTTTTTTTCCTCACGTAAAATTTTCTCCATTTTACGGCCTTTTGCCAATTCATCAATCAGCTTTTCCATTTGCCTGCATTGTTTGTACACTTCAAATTCATCCTCAATTTCTTCAAT
>CAXBJE010000077.1:0-10677 GCA_963975525.1 uncultured Owenweeksia sp.
CATCCCTGTACCCCCAAATACTTCTTTACCAATTACTACCGCAAAAATGGTTGAAAGAGCCACCATCCAAAGTGGAATATCAACAGGCATAATAAGCGGAATAAGCATCCCAGAAACCAGGAAGCCCTCATTGATTTGGTGCTTTTTGATTACACAAAAGGCAAACTCAACACCCAAACCAACGGCATAAGAAACAATTACTATTGGAAGTACTTTAATAGCACCAAAAAGAAATTGATCCCAAAAAGTAACATCCGCCATACCCAGGGCCAAAAAGTGCTGGTAACCTACGTTCCACATTCCAAATAGTAATGCCGGAACCAAGGCAAACACCACGGTAATCATGGTACGCTTCAAATCAATACCATCACGGATGTGGGCACCGCTATGCGCAGCATGACCAGGTACAAATAAAAATGTAGCAAAGCCATCATAAACAGGGTAAAGCTTTTCCAGCTTTCCTCCCTCTTCAAAATGAGGCTTTACACTATTAAGTATATTCTTAAAAATCTTCATCTTTTATCCTTCAATGAATTAATCCCCTAGTTCTTTAATCATCAAATTCAGACCGTCACGAAGTACTGCCTGTACCGGAATTTTAGAAGTACACACCACTTCACAAAGGGCCATGTCTTCTTCAGTCACCTCATATATACCAAGGTTTTCCATTGCTTCAATATCGCCTACCATAATAGACTTAAGCAACTGTACCGGGTAAATATCAAAAGGGAATACTTTTTCGTACTCACCAGTTACAACAAAGGCTCGCTCCTCTCCGTGCATTCCTGTATCCAGGCTGTATTTTTTACCTCCAAAAAGGCCACCAGCCATGGTGCGAGAAATACTGAACTTATCAAATCCGGGAGTTAACCATCCAAAAAACTCATCCTGATCTCCTTCTGGGATTACAGTGATTTGGCGATCGTAAAAACTCATGTAACCTTCTGGCTTTATTTGAGTTCCGGTAAGCACATTACCACTGATGTAGCGGTTTTTATTTTCACTTACGTTATTGGTAACAAAGTTTTTTATGCTGGCACCAAGTATGGTTTTATGATATCTGGGCTTAGTAACCTCAGAACCTGCCACAGCAATATTTATTTGAGCATCAAATTTTCCTTCAAGGAAAAGACGACCAATAATAATTACATCCTGTGGAGTAAGAGTCCATACGGCTTCACCTTTATTAATAGGGTTAACGTGGTGAATCTGCACACCTACATTACCTGCTGGATGTACTCCTCTAACTTTGTGTTTAACAACCCCTTCGCAAGAAGCAAATACGCTGCTGGGGCTTGAGTTGCTATCCAAACCAAGATGAACTTTACCATCAGTAAGTTTGGCCAAAGCATTTACACCCGTCTGAAATTCATTGTCCATACCATGAACCACAAAGTCCATATCTGCTGCCAAAGGAGCTGTATCAAAACAAGAGATAAAAATATCTCTTGGAGTACGCTCCGGATTGGCAACAATATTATAAGGACGTTGCTTGATGAGTGGCCAGCAACCAGAGCTTAAAAGTTTTTGAATAATGGCTTCACGATCCAAACTTATTGGATCAGCGGCACCAAAATCAATGTATTTAATCTCTTTGTCGGCAAGAATTTTTACTTCCAGAAGTTTACGTTTGGCACCTCTTACCACCTCTACAACCTCGCCACTTACGGGGGAGCAAAACTTTACAGCTTCGCGATCGCGGTTGAAGAACAATGGAGTTCCGGCCTTTACCTCATCACCTTCCTTTACAGCAAGCTTGATTTTTACACCAGTAAAATCCGTGGGTTTAAGGGCAAATGTATCTGGCATTTCCGCGTTATCGTAGATCTGTTCTGCTTTGCCCTGCAGTTTTATGTCTACACCGCGTTTAATTTTAATTGTCTCTGACATCTATGGTAGAATCAAAAAATTCTAACTTAATTTGGCGCAAAAGTATAAAGTACCGCTACTTTAGAGTGGTAGCACCTATATTTAGAGCTATTCTAAACAGCGCGCAAAGTTACTTATTAAATGTTCTCAAAAAATACTAACCTTAGATAATCCCGATTAATGCTTCGTAGTCTTTTTTTCGCCCCAATTCTCTTGCTGGCCTTACTGTTTTCCACCTCTGCCAACTCTCAATATGTGCTTGATGAATACTATAAGCAAAAGGGAATACTGTACGAAGATCATGTGTACAAAGCTGGAATACAAACCGTAAGACTTCACCCCGTAGAAGATGAATTGGCTATGCCTATAATAAGATTGAATGGCGGAACGTTGCGCTTGTCTTTTGACGACTTGTACGATGATTTTATGAATCTGAGCTACACCATTATTCACTGTAATGCAGACTGGACGCCATCAGGGCTACTAACCCAGGAATATATTGCCAATTTGCAGGATGACTATATTCAGAATTACGAGTACTCTTTGAACACCTTGTTCGCATACACCCATTACAATCTTAATATCCCTAACGGTAATATGCGCTTGTTAAAATCAGGTAACTACCTGATAAAGGTATATGCGAATAATGATCCTAGTGATTTGGTACTCACCAAAAGGTTTATGGTATATGAAGACATTGTTACCGCGGGCGGTGAGATAAAACGTCCAACTATTGTGGAGTATATCTCGACCGGGCAGGAAGTTCGTTTTACAATATCTCATCCCAATTATGAAATACCTAACCCCTTTACCGACCTAAAAGTACATGTGCTGCAAAACCAAAGGTGGGATAATTCCCTTACCAATCTTAAGCCTCAGTTTTTGCAAAACAATCAACTTGTTTACAATTATAATAGAGAAAGCACTTTCCCCGGTGGCAATGAATTCAGGTTTTTTGATATTAAAAATATGCGCACCCTTACCCTCAATATGAGGCGAGTGGATATTGACAGTGTTTATACAGTTTATCTAAAGGATGACGCCAGTAGAGAGATTGAACGCTATTCTACTTACCCGGATATCAATGGGCAGTTTGTCATCCGCAGGTTGGATGCCACTAATTCTGCCAGCGAAGCGGATTATGTGTATGTGGATTTTCAACTTCGCTACCCTACTCCACTTGCCGTGGGAGATGTTTACCTGTTTGGCAAACACACCGACTGGAAACTACTACCCGAGTATAGATTAAAATATGACCCCGCAAGAAAGGCATACCACTCTAAAGTACTTTTAAAACAAGGGTATTATAACTTTATGTACGCTGTATATGATGGCGCTACTAAAACAGCCGATATTTCTACGGTTGAGGGTAGTCATTGGGAAACTGAAAACACCTACCAAATTTTAGTTTACAACCGCGAAATTGGTCAGCGCTATGATAGATTAATTGGATTTGGCGAACTTAGCTCCGCAGACCTTTACTAAGAACAACTTTGGGCCAAACTAACAAATCAGACAACTGCCTTAATTGCAACACCGAGCTTGCCGGAGTTAATTTTTGCCCCAATTGTGGGCAAAAAAATGATGCCTCAAAACTTACCCTCAAGCATTTTTTTACAGAAACCATCAGCAACCTGTTTGCTTTTGATGGTCGGTTTTTCTCCACTCTAAAAAACCTGTTTCTACGGCCCGGCAAAGTGCCAAAAGAGTATGTATCTGGTAAACGCACCAAGTACATGAATCCGGTTCGCATATACTTTTTGTCCAGTGTTTTGCTTTTAGGGGTTATTCAGATTAAACATGGGGCCGCAGATATGGTAGACATTCAAACTACCGAAACAGCAGAAGTTACTGTGGCCGACAGCACCACTGTCCCGAAGGGAGTTGCGGTAGAAGACATAGCTGTACCGGTTGATGTTGGTTTTACCCAAGAGGAGGCACCAGGTTTTTTTCAACGCCTAACCCTAATGGGAGACTTCTATTTGGATAATAAGACGATACCCATGAAGGATGCACTAGACTCACTGGGTTACGAGTACACCCTTACCAATAGGTTTATGTACAAGCAGGGTGCTAAAATTTCCGAATTCGATACGGATGAGTTCAATAAATTTCTATTCTCAAAAATGTTTTGGGTGCTTTTTCTATTTCTACCTATACTGGCTATACTATTAAAGCTACTCTACATACGGAGGCCGTTTTATTACCCCGAGCATCTGTTTTTTGCGTTTTATAACCAGTCACTGTTCTTCATCCTTCTTTCCTTTGCGTTTCTCTTTAATGATACTTTGGAAGTGCTAATGCTAGTGCTTGCCTTACTTTCCTTTAGTGTTTACCTGTTTGTTGCCATGAAACGGTTTTTTGGACAGAGCACCAGAAAAACACTGTTCAAATTTGTGCTCTTGAACTTGGCCATCATTCCCGCCTTTGGATTATTCTTTGCCCTTTCGGCAATTATAGCCCTATTGTTTTACTAGCACTTCGCCACTTACCTTTGCCCGCTGTGGCACATATAGGAATCAACATACAACACGCTCAAGATTTACTTAAGGAAGGTAAACTTGTGGCTATCCCCACCGAAACTGTTTATGGCCTTGCGGCAGATGCGTTTAACCCAGCAGCCGTGGCTTCCATTTTTGAAGCCAAAAACCGCCCCCACTTTGATCCGCTAATCGTTCATCTTTACGATAAAAGCCAGCTTGGAGAGATTTGTAAAAATATCCCTGATATTTTCTACAAGCTATACAAAGCTTTTAGTCCTGGCCCTATTACCTATATTTTGTGTAAAACGGATAAGGTGCCCGATTTGGTTACCAGCGGAAATCCAACAGTTGGCATTCGTTTTCCTCAACATCCGCTTACGCGCGAATTGCTTTTTGAATCACAACTTGCCCTGGCCGCACCAAGCGCCAACCCTTTTGGCTACGTAAGCCCAACTACCGCCCAACATGTAAATGACCAATTAGGGGAACGCCTACCCTACATATTAGATGGTGGACCGTGTGAAGTAGGTATTGAATCTACCATTATTGATTTAAGTACTGAAACACCTGTAATACTGAGGTTGGGAGGTTTGGCCAAAGAGGGAATTGAGGAGATAACAGGGCCTGTTGAAATTCAAACCTCATCAAGCAACCCTAAAGCTCCGGGAATGCTCAGCTCTCATTACTCGCCCGGCAAAAAGCTATTGATTGGAGATATTGACAATTTGTTAAAGGAATTTGAAGGACAGGATATTGCCACCATCACTTTTCAGCGAAAGCTGGAAAACTTACCAAGTGAAAAACAGAAGGTGCTATCCCAAAAAGGAGATCTAAAAGAAGCTGCTACTAATTTGTTTAAGTCCTTACGTGAGCTGGACCGAGCAGATGTTTCCATAATAATAGCCGAAAAATTCCCGGAAACGGGATTGGGCCTGGCGATAAATGATAGGTTGAAGAGGGCGGCATTTAATACCTGATTGAAGATATTGGTTTGGTTAAATACCTGCCAACAACAAGCTCCCTACTCCCCCTCTACTTTGTTCTCCACCTTAGCCCTCTTCTTTCTCAGCTCAAAATTTTGACCGAGATAAACTTTACGAACCTGTTCATCTTCTGCAAGCTCTTCTGCTGAGCCAGATTTTAGAATACGGCCTTCAAACATGAGATAGGTACGATCAGTAATGGCCAGAGTTTCCTGAACGTTGTGGTCAGTTATAAGGATGCCTATGTTCTTTTCCTTTAGAGAAGCCACAATCTCCTGAATATCCTCCACAGCGATAGGGTCAACTCCCGCAAAGGGCTCATCCAATAGAATAAATTTTGGGTCTACAGCAAGTGCTCGGGCAATTTCGGTACGCCTGCGCTCACCACCAGAAAGTAAGTCTCCCCTGCTTTTGCGGATGTGCTGAAGACCAAACTCATCTAATAATGACTCTAACTTTACTTTTTGGTCAGCTCTGGACAGTCCTGTCATTTCCAACACACCAAGTATATTTTGCTCCACGCTCAGTTTTCTAAACACCGAGGCCTCTTGAGCGAGGTAGCCAATTCCACTTTGAGCGCGCTTGTACATCGGGTAGTTTGTAATCTCTTCCCCTTCCAGATAAACATGTCCCTCGTTGGGTTTTATCATCCCCACCACCATATAAAAAGAAGTGGTTTTACCCGCTCCATTTGGGCCAAGTAAACCTACAATCTCTCCTTGATTTACCTCAAAGCTCACGCCTTTCACCACCGTGCGGCTGCCGTACTTCTTAATAATGTTATCTGCTCTAAGCTTCATTTTTCACGTTGTAAAGCGGCAAGTTAAGCAATTGCCATACCTCAATTTAAGAGAGCGCCCTCTTGCGCTGTGCCTTTACCACACGGGCACAAATACCTATACTTATTTGGTACAAACCAACAATGGGTAAACACACTAATACCTGGCTGGTAATATCTGGCGGGGTAATTATGGCCGATAATATAAGTATTACCACAAAGGCATGTTTACGATAAGTACGCATCCACTCCGGGGTGAGTAAGCCCACCTTGGCCAAAAAGTAAACTATTATGGGAAGTTCAAAAATTAAACCTGTAGCCAATGTTACGGTAGATACTGTACTGATATATGATACTAAATCAATCAGGTTATTTACCTCGCTACTAACGGAGTAGGTCCCTAAAAACTGCACTGACAGCGGCACAATTAAGTAATAGCCGAAAAGCACACCACATATAAATAGTATAGAAGCAAAAAACAAAACCCATCTGCTGTATTTCCTCTCAGTAGGATGAAGCCCGGGTTTGATAAACCGCCACACTTCCCAAATTACATAGGGGAAGGCCATTATAAAACCTGCGATAAGTGAAACCCAGATATGGGTGCTAAACTGACCCGCCATTTTGGTATTCAAAATGGTAAAAGGCATTTCATCCATACAAAATAAGCCCTCGGAGGTAAGCATACTGGTAAGCTCACAAAAAAGCCGGTACGTAATAAACTGCGGATTTCTTGGCCCAAAAATGATGACATCAAAAAGCAAATGCTTCATAAAGAAGGCAATGCTTGCAAAAAGCATAATGGCAACTGTAGAACGCACAAGGTGCCAGCGCAACACTTCTAAGTGCTGTAAAAACGACATTTCCCCACCCTCCTTTTTGGCCATCTATGGTTTTGATAAAATCGCGGCAAATGTCTTAAATTTTAAGAACGAGGGGTTAAAACATTCAAAAAATGCCAGACCACGATTTATTTGAATCTTCAATACACCCGTCATCGATTGGGGCAATCAATTTATCGAGGTTTTATTTCCATGCTAAAGATTCTATACCGACCTTTGAGCCATTCCAAAACCTTTCCTGCCTAAATGTTAAAATAATACTTCGCTAACTAAGTTATGTGATGTAAATTGCAGCTACTCGAATTCCAGAACTACGGAACTCAAGGGGTTTTCTAAAAGCCCTGTTTAGATTTATTCGAAAGAAAAACACAAAGAATTGAAAACGCAGACAAGGTCAATGCAGGAAGAATTAAAGAGATTCTTCGGGTTTGACAAATTCAAAGGAAACCAGGAGGCTATAGTGCAAAGTGTGCTTGATGGTAATGATGCATTTGTAATTATGCCTACTGGTGGTGGCAAATCTATGTGCTACCAACTACCCGCCTTAATGCAAGAGGGTACAGCCATTGTAGTATCGCCACTAATTGCTCTAATGAAAAATCAGGTGGATAGCCTGAGAGGGGTGTCAGAAGAAAATGGGGTAGCCCATGTATTAAACTCTTCACTTACCAAGGGGCAAACGGAGCAGGTAAAGGCAGATATTAGCAGTGGTGTTTGTAAGCTGCTATACGTAGCGCCAGAGTCCTTAACGAAAGAAGAGAACATTGAGTTTCTTCAAAATTCCAACATCTCCTTTTTTGCTATTGACGAGGCACATTGTATCTCAGAGTGGGGTCATGACTTCCGCCCTGAATACCGGAATTTACGATCCATTATTACAGCCATCGGGCGCAAGCCGGTTATAGCGCTTACTGCTACCGCAACACCCAAGGTGCAAGGAGATATTCAGAAGAATCTGGGTATGGATGACGCCAATGTTTTTAAGGCATCATTCAATCGCCCTAATCTTTATTATGAAATCCGCCCAAAAACCAAAAATGTTGATCGGGACATAATTAAGTTCATTAAAGGCCACATGGGCAAAAGCGGTATTATATACTGCCTTAGCCGAAAAAAAGTGGAGGAACTTGCCGAAACACTTCAGGTAAACGGAATTAATGCTCTACCCTATCACGCTGGGTTGGACGCCAAAACAAGGGTAAAGCATCAAGATGCCTTCCTTATGGAAGATGCGGATGTGATAGTGGCTACCATTGCGTTTGGGATGGGAATTGACAAGCCGGATGTAAGGTTTGTAATCCATTACGATATGCCTAAAAGCCTTGAGAGCTACTACCAGGAAACCGGTCGTGCCGGACGCGATGGTGGCGAAGGTATATGTGTGGCATTTTACGCCTATAAAGATGTGGAGAAGTTGGAGAAGTTTCTCCACGGAAAACCCATAGCAGAGCAGGAAGTGGGCATGCAGCTTTTATCCGAAATCATTTCGTATGCCGAAACCAGCATGAACCGCAGGAAATTTATCCTTCATTATTTTGGGGAGGAATTTGACGAGGTAAATGGCCCAGGTGCAAATAATGACGATAACACCCGTCACCCGCGCAATAAGTTTGAAGCCAAAGACAGCTTACAACTTTTGCTGAAAACCATAAAATCTACCAACGAACGCTTTAAAGCACAACCTTTGGTAAATATCCTTATCGGGAAGATGACCACCCAGCTAAAGCAATACAAAGTGGACAAGCTGGAAGAGTATATGCAAGGGGCTGACCATGACGATAAATATTGGATGGCGGTAATTCGCCAGGCCATTGTGAACGACTTCCTGAAAAAGGAAATAGAAAAGTATGGAGTATTAAACCTTACTGAAAAAGGGAAGGCTTTTATTGAAAAGCCTACCTCTTTTATGATGGCTGAAGACCACAACTACGATGATGTGGATGAGGATGACGCAATAATGGCAGCCGGTGGTAAAGCTGGTGGAGCTGTGATGGACGAAACCCTATTCAAGCTTTTGAAGGACCTTACCCGTAAAGTTGCTAAGGAAAAGGGAGTTCCCCCTTATGCCGTTTTTCAGGAGCCTTCGTTAAATGAGATGGCCTTTAACTACCCTACCTCGCTTGATGAAATGAAAAACATCAGTGGTGTGGGTGAAGGAAAAGCCAAGAAGTTTGGAAAGCCTTTCGTGGAATTAATCAGCAAATATGTTGAGGAAAATGATATTGAAAAGCCGGATGACTTTGTGGTGAAATCCGTGGTGAATAAATCAGGGCTAAAGGTTTACATTATTCAGAATACGGATCGTAAACTACCGCTGGAGGATATTGCCAACAGCAAGGGCATTAGCATTGACGAATTGCTTACCGAGATTGAACATATTGTAAATAGCGGCACCAAGGTTAATATTGATTATTATATAGAAGGCCTCCTGGATGAGGACCAGATTGAGGAAATCACCGAGTACTTTATGGAATCTGATACCGATGACCTAAAAGTGGCCCATGCCGAGTTTGATGGTGATTATGATGAAGAAGAGCTTAGGCTGGTTCGCCTTAAGTTTATGAGTGATGTAGCGAATTAAATTTCTCAGATAAAACTAAAAAATCCGGCCATGAGCCGGATTTTTTAGTTTGTAGTGATTTTGATGTTAAAAGTATCTTACTTCACTAACTCCATAATCTTTTTGTGTATTTCAGTATTCTGATATATGCCCGAAAATAACTCCTGACCTGGGCCATAAGCCAAAACAGGAACCATAGTGGCGCTATGCCCCCGTGTTGAAAATGCCGGGTCAATTTCATTGTAATCACCACGTAATCCTCCAAACGGTACTTTCTTGTCTTTTGCCTTTAATGTAAAACCACCCGTTTCATGATCGGCAGTTACAATAACCAGTGTATTTCCATCTTTTTCGGCAAAATCTAAAACTGCCCCTAACGCCTTATCAAAGTCAAGTGTTTCAGTAATTACGTATGTGGCATTATTGGCGTGTCCACCCCAATCAATTTGTGATCCCTCTATCATCATAAAGAAGCCTTTTTCGTTGACCTTAAAAGCATCAATACATAGCAAACTTGCTTTTGATAAATAATCCCCTCGCCCTTCGGATATTTTCGCCATTTTATCATCAGCCAACAGGTAGCCGTATTTACCGTTTTCATTTGCCGGCAAAGTTTTGTCCAGCTCAGTTGTGTTTATATAAAAACCCTTAGTCACTAATTCGTTAGTAAGGTCGTTTCTTCCCTCACCAACATTAAAAAACTTTCTCCCGCCACCTGCAAAAAAATCAATGGGAGCATCCAAAAGTTGTTTTGCAATGGCTTTCTGGCTATTCCGTGATCTTTCGTGGGCATAGAAGGACGCAGGTGTGGCATGAGTAATTGATGAAGTAACCACCAGACCCGTTTTCTTCCCTTGTTTCGCGAAATATTCCAACAAGGTCTCCAGGTCCTTTTTCTTGTCATCTATCCCAATGGCCCCGTTATAGGTTTTTTTCCCTGTTGAGATTGCCGTTGCCCCGGCCGCAGAATCGGTAATCTTTTCGGCTGAGGAGGAGGTAATGCTTAAACCAACTATGGGGAATCTTTTAAAATTGGGATCTCCATCACCATAATAAAATGCAGAAGACATCTGTGATAATCCCATACCATCACCTATCATTATAATAATGTTAAGTGGCTTTTTAGGGTCCGGGGCTTTTGTAAAAGATAAATTCAGTAATG
>CAXBJE010000078.1:0-10591 GCA_963975525.1 uncultured Owenweeksia sp.
CACCTTGATGGCGGAATAGCAGCCTGGAAAAAGGCGGGTTTCGAAATAGACAGCATTACATCCATAAACGCTTCCGAACTCGCGGAAAAGCAAAAAGCGGAAACGCTTAATATACTTGATGTACGAAAGAAAAGTGAGTATGACAGCGAGCATGTGGAAGGCGCGATAAACGGGCCACTTGATTATCTAAACCAAAGCATGACTTTGGTGGATAAGGACAAAACCTACCATGTACACTGTAAGAGTGGTTATCGTTCCATGGCCTTTGTTTCAGCCCTTAGGGCAAGAGGGTATAAAAACCTTATAGATGTAGCCGGTGGTTTTGATGGCATGAAGAAAAGCGGTGAGTTTGAAATCACCAACTATGTGGCACCTACCACTATGTTGTAGAATATTTAGTTAGGGGGCATTTTAAATGCCCATTTTAAGGTCTCCTGGGGGAGTGGGTTCCCCGGGAGATTTTTTTTTGCAACCTACATACCCAACTGTAAAAGCGGTTATTGGCGTAATAGTCATCTTCGATTTTTAATAAGTAACTATGGTTACCAAAACGACCATTTTACCAGTTTATCTTTGGGGCCCGTTTGGCACGAAAGGCATTTTGGGAAGGTCATTATAACATCTTTTATTTTGAATGAATTAATAAGCAGGTTACAACAGCCTTGGGGCGCGATGCGCCTTTTACGCATGGCTTTGGCCTTGATAATAATGTATGATGCCTACAAAGGTGAAACCTGGTGGCTTTTGGCAATAGGTGGATTATTTGCCTATCAGGCTTTAGCCAACTGGGGTTGTGGTGGAAGCAACTGTGCCATTCCGGTAAATGATAATTCCACGGCATCACCAGATGTTGAAATCGAATATGAAGAGGTAAAATGACCGACAATCCATTTATCAAAAAAGCTGGATTACCTATGTTGGGTGCGGTTATTGGCGCTGTTGCGGGATATGTGTATTGGTATTATTGGGGTTGCGAAGAAGGTTGTACCATCCGCTCTTTTTGGTGGCGGATGAGCCTTTGGGGTGGTCTTATGGGTGGTTTGCTTTTTTCTCTTTTGCAGGATGGTTTTACTAAGAGAAAGAAGGAATCGGACTAGGGCTATAAACTCATATTATCAATCACCACAAGGGAGACTACCGAAATAAAAATCCATAAACCCACACCAAGCAGTAGTGGCCTAACACCAACAGATTTTATTGTTTTTATGGGAAGTGCTGCTCCTATTAGGAAAAGGGTAAGCGTAAGCCCGGCCTTGGCTGCGGTAACTATAAATGGGCTTACATTTTCAATGGGAGGTAAGTAGGTGTTGGCAACCATGGCCAAAATAAAGAACCCGATGAAATAGGGGATCTTAATCTTTCCGGAGTCGCCCTTAGTTACCAGCGCAAAAATCAATGACAATGGAATAATCCAAAGTGCACGGGCCAATTTTACAGTGGTGGCAATTTCCAGGGCTTTTTCGCCATAGCTGGCAGCAGCGCCTACTACAGAGCTGGTGTCGTGTATCGCAATGGCACTCCATAAACCAAATTGCTCCTGGCTCAAATCTAGCCAATGGCCAATAGGTGGAAATATAAAAAGAGCCACAGAGTTTAAAATAAATACAATACCCAGTGAGACAGAAATCTGTTTTTCATCTGCCCGAATAATAGGAGATACAGCCGCAATGGCACTTCCCCCACAAATAGCGGTTCCTGAAGAAATCAGTTTTACAATTTTATCGTTTATGCCCAATAGTTTTCCGATAAGTAAACCCAGGCCTATGGTTGCAAAAATTGAAAATACGGTGAAAACAAAACCTTCTTTACCGGCATCAAGGGCGCTAAACATATTCATTCCGAAACCCAGGCCTACAACAGAAATCTTGAGCAGTAAACCTGTAGCCTTGCTGTTGAGCTGAGAAAACGGCTGCCCTATGGTTTGGGCTATAACCAATCCCATAAGTAATGCCACTGCTGGCGAAACCCAGGGAGTAAGGCATAATGCCACTAAAATCAGAAATAGAGTTTTCTTAAAATGTATCACTGCACAAGACCAAATTGGGGCGCTGTATGTTGGCAATAGCCAACTAAATAGCCTTTCAAAGGTCATGTTCAACCCTTAGCTCCACAAATCATAAATAGTAATAAGGTATTACTTCAGGTTATAGTTAAGTAGAATAAACTCCTTAAATAGTTTGGTCAACGGTGAATGATCTCCCAAAGGCTGAACAAAGTAAAACTGGCGTATTACATTAAAGTTTTGCACGTCAACAATGGTAAGGTCGCCATTCTGCAATTCCTTTAGAACTGTTTGTATACTTAGGAATGCCGCACAATTGGAATGTGAGAGGTAGGACTTTATGCTCTCTGAACCTCCCAATTGCATTTCAATGTTGAGAAGATCCAACTGCTTGCCTGCTGCTTTTAATGTCTGGGTTAACACTTGTCGGGTTCCTGAGCCCGGTTCCCGCACCAGTAGGGGGAGTTTGCTTAAATCATCCAGGGTAATGGTACCTTGTGTGGCCAATGGATTTGTAGGCCCAACTACCAGCACAATTTCATCTTTTAAAAAGGCTTCGTATTGCAGGCCAGGCTTACGGGTACTGCCTTCAATCAGGCCCAGTTGTTTCTCTTTATCCACCACCAAACGCTCAACACGCTCTGTATTTACATTGGTGAGGTGTACCTGCACTTCCGGAAATTTTTGATGGAAAAGTGCTAAAATAGGAGGGAGCCAATATTGAGCAATGGTAGTGCTGGCAGCAATTTCCAACTGACCACGCTTGGCGCCAAGTAAGGTGTTCATATCAAACTCCAATCGCTGATACTGCTCAAAAATGGCAATGGCGTGGGTATTTAGTACCTCTCCGGCAGGCGTTAACTCTACACGGTATCCCTTCCTTTCAAAAAGCTTTTGCCCAAAGCGTTCCTCCAGCAATTTTACATGCTTGGTTACGGCAGGCTGGGTAATATGCAACTCTTCTGCCGCCTTGCTAAAACTGCCGCGTTGGGCAATGGTGTAAAATACCTTTAGTCTAAAATCAAACATATATAAACAAAGGTAATAGCAAGAGCCCAATTTTAGAGTACATTGTTAATTCAACTTTTCCTCAAGGCTATAGCCTCATGCAAAATATCGGTGAGCACCTTTAATGGAATATCCTTTTCGGGATTTATGGGTAATATTTTCATCCGTTTTCTTTCTCCCTGAAAAAGGGACGGGTGGTTAAGTAAGTGGCCATCCGTAAAGCCAATATAGGGATGGGTGGTTTTTTTATCCTGCCACAGGTAGCAGAACATTTTACCATTGAGGTAAAAAAAGGGGAGTTTATATTTCCACCCCTGTGTGATGCCCTTGTCGAAATTGCTGATTATATCCCGCAAGGCCATAAAACAACTGCGGTTGGGCTCAGGTTGGTTTAAGTAAAATTCATCTAGCTGACGAAGGATCATAGAGTGGTGATATTGTAGTTCAAAAATAAACCGCAATTTCAATTGAGTTAGGATTATCATTTTTACTTTTAGGCGGTATTTTCCTACTATAAGGAAAGGGCAATTAATTATTAAAAAAGTAAAAAATGAAAATGTTAAAGAAACTGGCCGCACCCGTATTGGGTTTGGCAATAGTCCTAGGCGGTTTAACTGCATGTGAGGGAACTGATGTGGTGGAATCTGGAACCTACATGGGTACTGTAGATGAAGTGGAGGCTGATAAAACGGAAATCTATGTGAAGACAGACGACAACAAGACACTGGAACTTTACTTTACCGATAAAACTGAGCTTACCAAAGATGGCAATGCAGTTGATTTTGCTGAACTAACGGAAGGTGATAAAGTTGAGGTTACCGTTGAAAAAGTGGGTAAGCGATTGGATCCTATTTCAGTGAAAATTGTTGAATAGATGAATTTTGAATGGATGCGGACGGAGGTGTATCATCCTCTGTCTGTTCATTTTCCTATTGGGCTACTGCTGCTGGCTACAGTGGCAGTGGCCTTTCAATATTTTAGCCGTACCAAAAGCGGCTGGCAAAGGGTAGTGGATATTACGCTGTATGCCGGCACTGCCTTTATCTGGCTTTCGGTTTACACCGGAGATTTGGCTGATGGCCTGGTAAGCCGTGGCCTTTGCGACCCAATGGTACTTAAGGATCATGAAAATTTTGGTTTTTATACAGCCTATGTTTACAGTGCAGCAGCGGTTTTCAATCTCCTTTTAAGATTTGTGAAAAGCAAGCAGTCAACCCTTAGAGTTTTGTTACTGGCAACCACAATTATCGGAGCAGGTTTAATGAGTTATGTAGGGCATCTTGGAGCTTCGTTGGTTTATGAGCAGGGTGCCGGGGTTAATATGCCCAGTGAGGATTGTGAGGGTTTTTAATTATCTCACTGTGCCAATGTTGACCTTGAATTTTTGCATAACAAATTGATTTACAATATGCTTATACTACAAGAGTAGGCCTATAAATTCATTTACTTTTGGGAAGGCTCACATGAATCGAAACTTATAAAATTGACACATGACAGGTTTAGCATTTCCAGCTCTTTTAATTCTCGTTCTTTTCGTGGTTCACCTAATTAGGAAAGAGCGTGCAAAACAGATGAATGAGGAAGAAATACAGCATTTGCGCGATGAAAGACGTAGACTATTGGAGGAGCGTGAAGAAAGAACAGACTTAACAGAGTTTGATGAGAATGGATTTTGGGAAATAGTGGAGGACATTGCAACTCGTTCTGACAACAATTACAGAACACATATTATCCTTATGAGAAATCATTTTTCTAAATGGGAACTGACGGAGCTTGTGAGGTTAGATAACTTAGTTTACAGGTTGTTCTTTGAAAATATAAGTTATGATCTAAGTGCGGCTGCATCAATTATTTTCAAAACACAAGATATTCATGCTACTTTTCTGCTAATGAACATCATGATGGCTAGAGGAGAGGTTTTCTTTAAACAAGCTGCAAGGGACCCTAGACTTTTGATTGATAAGGAATTCCGAAGCATAGAGGCTTTAACATATTCAGATGTAATCTCGGATATTTATTTTGAAAGGGCTAAAAAGTTTATTCCGCTATATCCAGAGGAAAAGGCACAAGTCCAAATTAAGGGGGAGCCTTGGAAGGAAAAAGACTTACCCTCTCGGTTTCCAGAATTATGGAACGCTTTCGCCTAGATACGAATTCAATTTACAAAGGTGTTTTGGCCAATGCGACAAAGCCATCAACCTATTTACCTTCGCAGCATGAAAACAGTGAAAATCGGAATTAACGGTTATGGCCGCATTGGCCGCTCTCTAACTCGTGTTATTGCTAAATATCCCAATATCGAAATTGTGGCTATTAACGATTTAGCCGATGCTAAAAATCTGGCGCATCTCCTTAAGTATGATACTGTACATGGCCATTTTAATGGAACTGTAGAGTTGGTGAAAGATGGCGATTCTGAGATTCTTAAGATCAATGATAAGTTGGTGAAGGTTTTTCACGAAAAGGAACCAGGCAATATTCCATGGCAAACAACAGGTGCGGAAATCATCATAGAATCTACCGGAAGGTTTAGGAGTACGGAGTTGGCCATGCCTCATGTGCTAAAGGGTGGGGCCAAAAAAGTAATTATTTCTGCTCCGCCAACTGATGAAACCAAAACCATAGTACTTGGGGCAAATTCAGATTTGCTTAGCGCTGATGACATTATTGTTTCCAATGCATCATGCACCACAAATAGTGCAGCACCGCTGCTAAAAGTTGTGGATGACCTTTGTGGGGTAGAGCACGCATACATAACTACGGTACACAGCTATACCACAGACCAACAATTGCAGGATGGTCCACACAAGGATTACCGCAGAGGCCGTGCAGCGGCAGAAAGTATAGTGCCTACTACTACTGGTGCTGCCAAAGCTATTACCCGTATTTATCCCGAATTAGAAGGTAGAATAGGGGGGGCGGGAATCCGAGTACCCGTGCCGGATGGCAGCCTTACAGATATTACCCTCACTACAAAAGAGTCAACAACAGTTGAAGCTATAAATGAAGCTTTCAAAAAGGCATCAGAAGAAGGCCTGTTTAAGGGTTATCTGGGCTACACTTCTGACCCTATTGTTTCTCGTGATATTATTGGAAGCCCCTATTCCTGTTTGTTTGATGAAGAGCTAACCTCAGTGCTTGGCCGAATGGTAAAAGTGGTGGGCTGGTATGATAATGAAATGGGCTATTGTCACAGGTTAGCTGATTTGATAGGGAAGATGGGAGAGGGGTAAATCAAGTAAATCAGCCTTTATAAACATGGATACTTTTCATAGGCTAATTTGTTAATTTTAGATTCCGATATTCCTTTTGCTCTTAGTTCTACGCAATACGTTGCTCTTAATCCTGCAAGGTCATCAAACGGATATTTACTAAGAATTGATTGATGCTCTTTTCTTTCCCTTTTTTGCCACTCTATGTTAAGTTTTCCAAGAAGCTCTTCCTGTTTAGCAAATAGAATTCTTCTCGAATCTTTACCCTCAATTCTATTTTTCAACTCATAATCACATGCCATATTGAAAGTGACCGAAGCAAATATCCAATACATTAAATCATTTAATTCGGAAGTACTTCTTCTTTCAACTTCAATACCTCTTTCAGAAATTACATAGTGATATACTCCTGAATTATCGACTTCAATATCAGGCGTAGCATCTCCATTAGGGTTGCAGTAAGTTGGCAATAAATATAGCGGTGCATTAATGCTTTCGGCTAATTGAGAAACAATGGTTTTTATTTCAGGAGAGCTTAAATTCATATGCTAAATAAATTTTACAACTAATTTCAATCAACGAATCAATCATAAATTAGGACTTTGAAAAGAATTTAATGGTATGTTTTCCTCAAAACTCAAAATCCCTTCTATGCCCAATCTCAGATTCAAACTTAAATACACGGCCCTGAATTTCAATTAATGCCTTGTGAGGATTGCGGCCCTCATACATCTGGTAATGGCGCGTAATTTCAGATAATTCCAAGCGCCATTCCCAATCTTCCTTTTTTATGTAGTTGATGATGAGCTTACGCTCACGTGCCCGGTTTTCATCAAGGGGGTGCCGCTCTTGGCGGAAGTTGAGGTAGGAATTGATGATTGCCCTCAAAAGGGTCTTACATTCATCTATTCCGTGTTCTGATTTTACAGTAAGTATATTTTGGATAAATAGGGTAGGATGGTCCGCAATTTCAGGCTCTTCCAGTTTCCAGTCAGAAATGGAAGTGCGGGGAAGATCAATGGATCGAACCTTTTTCATAGCAACTGCAAGTTACCAAATGGCCATAATGCTTAAACAACTTATAACCTTAAGTCATTAACAATTGGTAAATTAGTGATGTTTTCATCTCAGCTCAACTTAGGTACTTCAACTACAAACAATCTCCGCTTCAATATTTTATAATGAAATACACTATGTTATGGCCGATAATAAAATAACCCCGGGAGTTTTGGTAAATGTGTTACGCGAAAACCAAAACAGCAACAAAACCCTTAAGGCGCAATTCTCAAATCAGTTTTTTACAAAGTTTAGCTATGATGAGCTAAGCGGACTACAAAAGAGCATTGACAAAATCCAAAAGCAACGTGCCAAGGGTATCATTAAGGATGAAATTGAGTTTCTGAAAAGGCACGGGTATAAGGTTTCAACCAAATAGAAAATCAGCGCTAAGCATCTAAAGGCTCGGCAAAATACATACGCATCAGTCCTTTGTTTTTGGCTTCCACTTCGCCACGGTAGGTACAGTTAAACTTACCTTCAATCAATGCAAAGGTGGATTCTGAGATATTTACCTTGTCCGTTTCGCTGTTCTGTTCCATACGGGCGGCTGTGTTTACAGTATCTCCCCAAATATCATAAGCAAACTTTTTAGAGCCCACTATACCGGCAATTACAGAACCAGAGTGGATACCCATTCTTATTTTAAACAAGCCACCCAGTTTGTTGTATTCGCGAATGTAATTGCGGATATCAATGGCTGCCTTTACAATCTTTAATGCGTGATCGGGATCTACTTCAGGCAGTCCACTTACCGCCATATAGGAGTCTCCAATGGTCTTAATCTTCTCAATTCCATATTTGGAAATTATATCATCAAAGGCACGGTAGCATTTATCAATTTCACTCACCAGTTGCTCCGGACTCATCATTTCGCTGTGTACCGTAAAATCAACAAAATCAGTAAATAATACCGATACAGCTTCAAAACGCCTGGCTGTAGCACGTCCCTTTTCCTTAAGCTCGTTGGCTACTTCCTCTGGTAAAATGTTAAGTAGCAATTCATCTGATTTTAGCTTTTCCTTTTCCAGCTGCTCGGTACGTTTCTCCACCAGGTTTTCCATGTTTTCATAAAGCAGGGCATTCTCTACGCTTACTGCAATTTGCCCGGCAAACATCTTCGTCAGAGCAATCCTCTTTTCATTAAAAACAGAATTAATAAGGCTATTGGTGAGATATACTATCCCCGTAATTTTTCCCTGATGCAAAAACGGGAGACAGAAAAGTGATTTTACCTGATTGTTTTTAATAGCTGTATCTGAGCTATAGGGCAGCACCTCATTGGCATTATCAAGTATTAACGCTTCTTTAGAATGTACCACATGGTTTATTACTATTTCCGAAACGGCACCTCCCGTTTCCACATCATCCCACTTATTATCAGCACTCCCTTGCAAGGCTAAAGTTGGCTCAAAGCCTCCATTCTTTTTAAGTAAAAAGCACCCAAATTGAGCCCCTGTATTTTGCATGATGTAAGAAAGCAGGTTGTGCAACAACTTATCAAGGTTCAGTTCTCCACTAATGGTTTCAGTTGCCTTTATCAAAGTCATAAGATCCACATCGGGCATCCCTTCTACACTGTAGCTCTTATTCAAGCCCTTTGCCGTTGCACTGGCATTTTCGCTCTTTACCTTGTGCTCACCGTATTTTTCGTCATACAGTTCAACAATTGGTGCCATTTCCAACTGCCTTAAGGTGTTCATTAGGCCTGCTACAACGGTTGGGAAGGTTTTCTCCTCCTTAGAAAGTTTACTCAATCGGTGTATCCGCATTAGTACAGCGGGAAAAATGAAACCAGCCTCTTTGGCGGATTGCTCAGCCTGCTCAAATAACAACGGATAAGGCTGGCCGGTGGCGGCACGTTTTTCTTCAGCATTCATCCAGGCCAACATCCAGTTTACATTATAATCGTAATAGGCCTTTTGCTTCTCTAATTTCTTTTTGCTCTGCTTAAATATTCCTTTATAGTAGCTTTTCTTTTGGCCATCCTTACCCGATTGATAAAGAGAAAGCACAGCCACAAACGGTAAATAATACTGCGCGAAGAACGATCCGACCATTTTGTCTTCTAGTGGAATACACTTTTCAAGCTGATCAAAAGCTTCATCAAAATTGCCATGTAGCCAATGCCTTAGGCCCATAAGCATGTGCCAAACAAATATTCCCGTTGGGTTATTATTGGCTACCCATTCAGGGAGTCGCTCTTCAAACGAATCCAGGTTGTTTGTTCCTTCTCCGGTAATGGATTTCAAAAACTCCAGCCATGTTAAATCCCTATCGTCAAAGGAGTTTTTATACTGCCTGTTGAATATTACAATATCATTGAAGGTGTCCTTCAAGTCATTCATGGGTTGCCCAAGCATCACTCTTGTAAGGGTGGCGAAGTTTATATTCCAGTTGCTATAAATAATTTCACCATAGCGGATACCTCTTTTGTAATAGTCTTCAAATTTTGCTGGCAGATTTTTAACAGGTTCTTTATGGTGCTCCACAAATCCTGTAAAGGCAAAACCGCAAACTGCTATGTTTTTATTGGTGCCATACTTCTCCACAAGTTTTAGGGATTCTACGCCAAGTAAGTAGCCGCTTTCCCATGCACCCATTATCCCGGCAAGGGTAAGAGCAAATGAAGAGTACCCGGCCGTAATTTCCTGGCAGTTGCCATACTTGCTCCCAATCATTACCATCTTGGTTATGATAAGGGGGTAAAGTCCTTCTTCAGCCAGGAAAAATGGCCCTAGTGAAACGTTAAGTATTTTTATAAGGGCCAGCTTCTCCGGATCAGATATCTCAGGAAATTGTGTAAGCTGCTTTATCTTTTTGTCGTTGAGAGTAATCTTGGCCTGGATAGCTCTGAAAATGATGGTTAGCTTACTGGCTTTTTTGGGTAGTTTAAAACCAAGTTCGGCCAATGCCTTTATGGAAACTTCAACGGCAGTTTTGTTTTCACTAATGGATTCCAGCCCTCGAATAAGGGTTTCATAAACCTCAAATTTTTCAGGTTTCCCTTCAAAAATGGCCAAGGCTTTTTCGCCTACAAGCATGGCAGGTCCTTTACCAGCACCCAAAAAGGCACATTCCATCCAGGTGGTAAGGTGCTCTAAACTTTCAATGGGTTTAATGGAGTTGGCTACGCTGTGGTACTCATATCCACGCTCCATGGCAGATTGCATAAACGCCTTATGACCAACGTTTAGAAAAAGCTCCGAGAGCTTGTCCATATCCGTTTTTTGCGTTGCCAGATCAAGACCATTTAGATAATGTACGGCTGTATCAAAATCAGAAGTATAGCCCTGCTCATACAGGATTTCGG
>CAXBJE010000079.1:0-10458 GCA_963975525.1 uncultured Owenweeksia sp.
TGCCGTACATAAGGTAAATCAACATGTATGAGCAAGAAAAATTTAATACGAATAGCCTTATCCGCCTTAGGCGTATTGGTACTTCTTTTTGGGGTGCTGGTAGTTCACATTATTATGGTAACGGGTAAAGAGCCGCCTGTAAATTCAAACCTTTATTTAAGCAGAATAGATTTTGAAAAACCCCTGTCGGATGAAGAATCGGTCGAGGTTAAGAATATTGTAAGTGCCCTCCCGGGCATTCATAAGGCCTATGTAAATAAGGAAGCCGGTACACTTGTATATGGCTACTATAAAGGAGAGCAAAACCCTGATGTGGTTTACGCAAAACTTGGCGAGAGTACTCCTTTGGCAATTAAAAAATTTGAAGTGAGTGAGGAGGATTTGGCCAAGGGCTGTCCGGCTTTTGATGAAAACTCTGCAACCTTCAAAGTAGGGGCGTTTGTCCAAAATCTAGTCCATTAATAATTAACTTAAAATCAAAAAAAATGAAAATTCTAACAAAATTCGGAATCGTCCTTATGGTGTGCTCTGCTGCCCTTTTTACCTCTTGTGATGAGGATGATGATGACAACATGCAACAAGCTGAGCTTACGCTTTATCAAAAAGTAGGTGGCACTACAATGGTGCCTGATCCTGTAAACACAGGTGCAATGATTGAGCAGGGAAGACTTAGCTTTAGAGCTGTAGTTGATAGTTCCATCTTTGTAATTGCCGGTGACCCTGAGATGCAACCATTTTTTACAGTACTTCTTGGTGAAGTAGGAAATGGCGACTTAAGTGGTTTTGCAGCATTGAGCAAAAGCTTAACAGACTTTTTTGTGGTTGCGGCTGGTGCTAAAAATTATACCTACACCGGGTTGGATATGAAAAATGCACACGATCCTGCGGTAAATGGTAGAATGGCACTTAAAGCGGACAACGCAGATTTTGATGCTTTTGTGGCAGATGTTGTTATCGGTGCCCAGCAAAATGGAGTGTCAAATGATATTATTCTGGAAGTGGGAGCATTGCTCGAAACTCTTCGTGCAGATGTTGTTCAGAAATAAAATTGGTTAGGTAAGCAATTGATTGTAGCGGCCCTGTTCAGAAACTGAACAGGGCCGTTTGCTTTAGCCATTTTTAACGCGGTGAACAATGCGGCATGATTTCTGTCGTACTACAGACAACCCATTTGACTTTATAAGGTCAAATTTGTACAAACCCATATATTATGAAGAAATTATACATAGCATTATTTTTAGGAGCTTCTATCGCTCTTTCAGCACAGGTTGCTGATAAAACTGTTACAGATTGTAACTCTACCACCAAAAGCATTTACGCAGCATTAGCCACAGGTAAACCACTTGTTGTGGCTTCCAAAGGATTTGATTGCTCTAATTGTAGAAGTACCGCGGCAGCATTACAGAATTGGGCTGCGCAAAATCCGAACGTGCAAGTTTGGGGTGCAATGACCTATAACTATAGTTCTAACACTCCCATGTGTAGCGATGTATCAGCTTGGGTGAGCCAATACAGCTGGACTAGCATATTTAGCTTTGTTGATGATAGCAGACATTGGTACAAATTCGGAACTCCAAGATATTATGTATATGATCCGGCAGATAGCACAATTGCCTACGAGGGGTCAAGTCAAAGTACTGCTTTGAGTACAGCCGCAGGACTAGTATCTACGGTGAGTCAATCGGAAATTGAGAAAAAGGAGTTTTCGCTAAGCGCTTCCAATGGCTCAGTAAGTTTATTTAATCTACCACAGGGCCCAATCACTGTTCAAGTGGTTTCTCTTACCGGTAATGTTGTTAAGACGGTTAATTTCAATTCTCCTGCAGCATTGGAAAAAGTGGTGTTGGATAAGTTTTCCGCAGGGATATATTTAGTTAACGTTCAAAATAAAAGCGGTTTTAGAACCGTTAGAAAAGTGTACTTGCGCTAAACTCTCAGCGCAACGGCATATATGGTTTGGTTTGGTTGGAAAGAGCCCTGATGATTCTAAAAGTCGGGGCTCTTTTTTTATGCCGTGCTTTGAAATCACCCAGCCCTAAACGTGTGATTTTTGGAGCTGGTCTTTCTGGATTAAGGTTTCATTCCCATTAAGCAACAGTGCAGTAAATGTTTCTAATTGATTAAGTTAAATGGTATAACAATTATTAAGGAGTATTCATCAGGGATGTACTAAAACGAAGAAAGGCCGACTTCCTGAGAAATCGGCCTTGAGATTTATTAACCTTAATTGGTTCTAGTAAATTTTTGAGGCATCACGATAACCGCTGCTGTTCATATACCAGTCGACATTTGATATTCCACCGCTTATGGCCCATCCGGAAAACTGCATGTAAGCCTGCACAACATCCTTCTTTTCTGAGGGATAGTCAAAGCTAACAGGCAAATGTATTGCCCATGGCAAGTTGTTTTCGTTCACATAATATCTATTTGTTGATGGATCTGAATCATCTGACCCTGTTCCAAATAAATTAACATTTGCCAACGTAGTAGGAGCGTAACCCGATAAATGAATTTCACGTCCTCTGTCTTGGTTTACAATCATAAAAGGATTCATGTTCATAATAGATGCCAGACTTTGAGCAGAAGTAAAGGTTACTGATACCTGAGAAAGTCTTGGAGTACTATAAGGTCCGTTGGGAATGGTGTTTACGAATGGGCCTCCTGTGTTTGGAAGTTCGTCATTAGCATTTGTAAAAAACACTACAACAGCCTTGTTTTGTCCACTTTCTGTTCCGTTTGCATTCAATGAAATGAAGTTGGCCAGGGCAGTAGTTCTTGTAACGCTTTGAATAGCTGATGGGGCTACATTTATTTCCATGGCAAATCCATTACGAAGGCCTGCGCCAATAGCTCTCACCTTATACTCAATTACTACATCTTTTGCATCATTGTTGGCGTCAGTTACCCAATGAATTCTGTAATCCAAAACAAGGTCGTTAAAGTCATAATCTCCCATTGCTGGCCACAAGTCTTCAAACGCTATTGTTCCAAATGTATTAGCACTTGGGTAATAAATTTTACCAGCTCTTTCAGGATCATTAGGGTACAAGTCTGTAGCATCAGGCACATTGTCATTGTCTCCATCAAGTATTAATGGAGCACTACCGTTGCCAGTAGGGTTGCAGCTACTAGTAGCAATGTAGGTGTTACCGCATGCTAATGCAGCCGGAGAGTTTATGCTACCGTTGTTTGTGAAGCTACCGCCTACACACAATTCCAGGTTGCCAGAAATACCGGCTCCACCATTTATTTGAACATCGCCATCAATTTTAAGTACAGAAGTACTGGATACACCGTCAACATTAGAATTGATGTGCGAATCCTCCTTTCCATATACCATTGCACCATCATGTAGGTTAAGATCGCTACCACCGTTAATTTTTACATCTTCACCAGCTTCAATATAGCCGTAGTTTTCAGTATTGTTATTTACCCTCAACTCTTTGGCAACAATAAGCTTACACCTGTTGGTGGTTGTAGAGCCTCCGTTTAGGTTACAGTGTTTCCCAACGGTAATGGTGCCGTTGTTTACCAGATTATCGTTATTGTTCAGGTGATCATCAACGGTAATTGTTCCGTTGTTGGTTAAACCTGAACCATTATTCACATTTAAACTCTTATCAATAATAAGAGTACCGTGATTGGTTACCGGGCCATTAGGAGTAAAATTGTTATCAATGGTTACAGTGGCATTGTAAATGGTTACCTGCGATCCGCTATTCGCGCTTAGGTTCTTAACCTCAATATTTGCACCATCCACAACTTCCAGAAAACTTCCATTTGCCAGGTTAAGGTTCTGCATATCCGCGGTTCCGCACATTCTTACAGTTACACCGCTTCTGTTTACATTAATGCTCGCGGTTGTGTTGCCGGTAAAGCAGTATACTCCGGCAGGGTCATTACTGTTAATGTTGAAGTTTCCACTCTTATTAAAATATGAGTAGTTGCAACCAGTAATACAATTAGGGGATATTACCACTGTCTTTTTTACAATGGCTTTTTTACCAAAAGTGTGGCTAACTTTTTTACCGACCACACCTAAAGTTTCCGTTGTGCTGCTTCCATCAGGAGCAGTTTTTACAACGTAAAGGCTTTTAACGGCTGAGGATACTGTAAGTTCAGCAGTTAATTGATTGTTGGTGCTAAACCCTTTAAAAATGAGCTCGCCACCACCTAGTGGGTTAGCGTCATATATTTCAATGGTACTAGCTTGTGATAAGCCTGAGTTAGCTATTGTAAAGTCTATGGAAAGGCCTTTAGTGGCGCTGAATCCAAAATTTTTTGGAGCAACAATTTCCGAGAAGGTTTTTACTTCATTTGGGTTTTGCTGAGTTGTAGACGTCTCCTTTTGACAAGAAAACATGAACAATGCAGCCATAGCTGCAAATGCGCTGATTTTTTTCATGAGTAGAGTAATAAATTTTCAAATGTTCTTTTATGGACCGTTTCAAAATCCGAAGCGAAAGTATGATTGTAAGATAAGTTTTAAGTACCTCTATAGATAAGGCGTCAATTTTTTTCTATGAATGGAAAAAGAATCAAACACAGGGGCAGCTTACAGGCCAATGATTTGATGAAATGAAAATAATTAAAGGCTAGATCGCTAATCCATTAAATAAGAGTACTTTTGCCGCCCTTTTTAAGACGTACTTTTATGAAATTGAGAAACATAGCAATTATTGCTCACGTAGACCACGGAAAAACCACTCTAGTGGATAAGATGCTACTTGCGGGCAAACTATTTGGTGATCATGAAACCCCTGGTGATTTGATCATGGATAGCAACGATCTTGAGCGTGAGCGCGGGATTACCATTCTTGCAAAAAACGTATCTGTACGTTATAAGGATTATAAGATCAACATTCTTGATACTCCTGGTCACAGTGACTTTGGTGGTGAAGTGGAGCGTGTTTTGAACATGGCTGATGGGGTTGTTCTTTTGGTGGATGCCTTTGAAGGACCAATGCCACAGACTCGATTTGTGCTTTCTAAAGCTATTGAACTTGGACTTAAGCCAGTTGTGGTTATCAATAAAGTAGATAAGCCAAACTGTACTCCTGAAGAAGTTCATGAGTTGGTTTTCGACCTTATGTTTAACCTTGGTGCTACTGAAGATCAGCTTGATTTTGCAGCGGTATATGGCAGTGCAAAGCAAGGTTGGATGGCCGAAGATTGGAAAAAACCAACGGACAACATTACCTATTTGTTAGATACAATTATTGAGCACATTCCTGCTCCTGTACACCGTGATGGAACCACTCAAATGTTGATTACCAGTTTAGACTTTTCATCATTTGTTGGCCGAATTGCCATTGGTCGCGTTCATAGAGGCACTGTAAAGGCTAACCAACAAATAACACTGGTAAAGCGTGATGGATCTAAAACTAAATCAAGAATTAAGGAACTTTTTGTTTTTGACGGATTCAATAAAGTAAAAGTTGAAGAGGTTTCCAGTGGAGAGATTTGTGCTCTTACCGGTATTGAAGGTTTTGAAATTGGCGATACCATTGCAGACCTTGAAAACCCTGAGGCTTTACCAACCATCAAAATTGATGAGCCTACAATGAGTATGACCTTTACCATTAACGATTCACCGTTTTTTGGTAAGGAAGGTAAGTTCGTTACCTCTCGTCATATTAAAGATCGTTTAGCTAAAGAAGTTGAAAAGAACCTTGCCCTGCGTGTTGAAGATACTGGCTCGGCTGATACATTTAGAGTATTTGGTCGTGGTGTACTTCACCTTTCGGTGCTTATTGAAACTATGCGTAGAGAGGGATATGAACTTCAAATTGGTCAGCCTCAAGTAATCATCAAGGAAATTGATGGTGTAAAAATGGAGCCGGTTGAAGAACTAAGCATCGACTTACCAGAGAATGTAAGCGGTAAAGCTATTGAAGCTATTACCATCAGAAAAGGTGAGATGTTGCAGATGGTTCCAAAGGGAGACCATATGCACCTTGAATTTGAAGTGCCTTCTCGTGGTATCATAGGTTTGAGAAACTATTTGCTTACAGCTACTGCCGGAGAAGCAATTATGTCTCACCGCTTTAAAGAATTTCAACCTTACAAAGGAGAAATTCCAGGAAGACAAAATGGATCTTTGATCGCCCTGGAAACGGGTACAGCAATTCCTTTTTCGTTGAGTAATCTACAGGACAGAGGTAAATTCTTTGTGCCACCAAACGTAGATGTTTACGAGGGACAGGTAATTGGTGAGAACAACCGTGCAGGTGATATGACTGTGAATATCACTAAAACCAAAAAAATGTCGAACATGCGTTCTTCTGGGGCTGATGATAAAGTGCGAATTGCACCAGCTATCATTTTCTCTTTAGAAGAAGCATTGGAATATATACAAGGAGACGAGCTGGTAGAGGTTACTCCAAAGTCAATTCGCTTGCGTAAAATTTACCTTAAAGAGGTAGAGCGTAAGAGGTTGGGTAAGTAACCTTAACTATATATACTATGAAGGCGGCCTAAGGCCGCCTTTTTTATTTTGCATGTTTTGGGTTATCCACCCATATTAAAGAAGAATTGCTCTTTAATCACTTTACCATCTTTGTTGGTTTCATACACGCATATTTCATCCATCTGCATACGGCCCCTGCTATGTGTTGTAATATCCATTTTCATAGAACAGGTGAAAAAGTTGTCTGCTACAATTGGATCAGAAATTTCTGCGGAGTGCATTTCTTTGACATCCTGATAAAACTGCTGAGTTTTGGCCTTCAGGTTTTCTACCCCTTTGGCGTACTCACCAGGTGCCCCTTTGGGTTCAAATGCCTCAGCGTTTTTATCAAAAAGCTCATCATAGGCCGTCATGTTTTCGCCCTTACGACAAAGCTCTACTAATCTGTTTGCTGTTTCCTGTGTTTTCATTCTTATGTGGATTTATAATTTTGGATTCTGAATTTACGCATAAAAGCTCAAATGCAGTCCTGTAGGGGTTTTCGGGAAAACCAGTTCAAAAAATGCAGGGTGTAATGTCCTATTTCAACCTCTCCGCTCGTATTAACATCAACATAAAATGAAAAACCTTTTAAAAACTATTAAAATGAAAAAAGTACTACTAACATTATGTCTTGTGGGCGGAATGTTTGCCGCCAATGCTCAGCAATCACTAATAATCCACTATGAGGCTTGGACAAATGCCATGGGAACAGGAAACGTTGCAAACCAACCGGTTTGGGTTAATATCAATGCCGGCTTACTTGGTACTGCGCAATATCAGTTTACTACCGATAACAATGGACATGTAAGCGATACAGTTTCTCACCCTGGTGCTGCTACTGTAACGTTTATCACCTATGACTGTCAGGGTAATATTATTTCAGGTACAAAGTCAATCACACCAAATAATTCATGGACAGGTGATACTGCCATTGTTACCTGTCCCCTGGTGCTAAATTGCCAATCATATATGAATGTGGTTGGAAGTGGTTCTGGTCAAACCTTTAGCTTTCAGGATTCAAGTTTTTCTGCGCCAAGATCCAGTGCCATCTCGCACATAAGTTTTTGGGATTTTGGTGACGGCAACTCTGCGGTTGTGGTGAATGGCTGGAGCGCGGCTCACACCTATGCTACACCTGGTGTATACAATGTTTGCTTAATCTCAATTGATCAGGATACCGTTAATGGTATAACACTATGTGCAGATACTGTTTGCCAGTTGTTGACTGTAGGAGGTGGTAATCCCACAAATTTCTGTACAGCATCCTATTGGGTTGATACATTGGGCTCAGGAGCAGGGATTGTAAATATTTATAACTCTTCAACTCCTTTATCTAGTGCAGCCTTCCAAACTACGTATAGCTGGGATTTTGGTGATGGCAGTGCTCCTTCAACTTCAGCATTTCCTTCGCACATTTATGCCAATCCGGGTATGTATCAGGTTTGTTTAACCATTACTTCCGTTGATGCTCAAAACAATATTTGTACTGATACTTACTGCGATAGCCTTGGGATGGATGCCAACGGAAACCTTATTTACAAAACCAGTGCTGGGTTTACCTTAAATGTGTTAGATCCTGCAACTATCGGGCTTAACGACTGGACTTTGAGAAATGTAGAACTTTACCCAAACCCTGCAAAAACGGAAGTTAATGTAAACCTTGGCTCTAATGCTGGTAATGTTACCTGGAGGATTTCTGACTTGAAGGGTGCCGTAATTAAAGGCGGAACAGCAACATCTACCGAGCTTAAAATTGATCTAAATGATGTAAACCGAGGGGTGTATTTTATATCTCTTGAAACGGAAAATGGTATTGGCAACTATAAACTGATAGTTGAATAAGCTATCCTGAAAGATGTCATGTTACAAATAGTAAAAGGGCCTCTGATAACTCAGGGGCTCTTTTGTTAAGTGGGGATGTTAATTTTTAGGAATTAGTATTGGGTTAAGTAAATTATAAGGATATTCGCACGATATTATTGAAACGATATTCTTACAAATTCCCGCTAAGTAATAAAGTTACTCATAGGTTTAGTTATAGTTTAGGAAAAGCGATCCCTATCCCTATAGTGAAGAGCCCCTCTTGGTTTTGCTGAGAGGGGTTTTTTATACACAGAATAATTTTGCCTGTCAATGTCCTATAGGGCGAATTACATTCGTATTAAGGGTAACTAAAACATAAAAATGAAAAAGTCTTATCCCTCATCACTAAAAACACTAGGTCTCGTATTGGGCCTTTTGCTTGGCTTAAGCCTTGGTACATCAGCCCAAAGTTTAATTCATGTTGAACTTTGGAAGAATGCCGCAGGTACTGGTGGTAGCGTAAACAACTACCCGGTTTGGATTAAATTGGGTGCGCCTTTAAACTATACTATGTCCGGCACCACTGATAATACCGGGCGCTACATGGATTCCATTCCAAACATTACCGTACCTACGTCAGCTACATTTATTACATATAGCTGTACTGGGGCTACTATTGTTTCTCAAATAATTTTATCGCCCAATAACAACTGGTATGGAGATACTTTGGTGGTTGCTTGTTCTACTCCAAAACCGGTGTTGCATACTTTTGCGAACGCTACGCAGAGCACCATTAACCCATTGCTGTTTTCATTTTTGGGAGGTTATTCCGATTCAGCCATGCCCAGCGGAAGATCTTACACCTACTCATGGAACTTTGGCGATGGACAATCAGCCACAGGGAGTTTAAACACAACACATACCTATGCTAATGCCGGTACTTATGTGGCCTGCCTTACGGTAACGGTGTCTGATACTCTTCATAATCTTACACTATTCTCTAAAACAAACTGTGTAACTGTGGTTGCAGGCTCCGCATCTAACTGTCAGGCCGATTTTAGATTCTCCACCACAGGCTCAGGGGCATTTGGATTTATGGATAGCAGTATGGTAGGTACAACTCCCGTTGGTGGCTCGGTATCCTACGGCTGGGATTTTGGTGATGGCTTTGGGGCAAGTACGCAATCAGCCACGCATACCTATCAAACTCCGGGTACCTATAATGTATGCCATTGGTTGGTGGTGAGAAATGCTCAAAACAATGTTGTTTGCGTGGATACCATTTGTAAAACGATGAACTATGCGGGTAATCCACCCGCTGGTACCTGTTCTGCAAGTTTTAGGTATAGAGTAGATGGAGGCAATGGACTTCAGTTTTTAGGGGGAGCTGGTAGTAATGGCTTTCCCCAAGTAAGTCGTTATCTCTTTGCTTGGGATTTTGGTGATGGAACAAGCGATACATCTCAATATCCAGCCCATGTATACCCTAATTCTGGTTACTATCAAACTTGTCTTACTACCTATACAATCGGAAATATTGGAGATACCTTATGTTCTCAAACTTATTGTGATTCGGTAGAGGTTGGGTTTCCTCTTAGTAATGGTGGTAGCGGGTGTAGTTCTTTTTTTGTTCCCCAGGTTGACCCCCAAGACCCCCTTCGCTACACCTTTATTGATAGCAGTATAGCGGCAGGTGTAGGTCCTAGTATTTCGAATTTTAAAAACTGGATCGTCAATGAGAATGGTAAGAAATCATCTTACAACTCTTTTTCAACACCTCAACCGGCTCCTCAGTTTAATCATATATATAAGTTTAAAGCTCCAGGTACATATTATGTATGCTTATATGCTCAAGTGAAAGATTCGGTCCGAGGAGGTAGTTTTGTTTGTGCTTCCAAGTATTGTGATAGCATAGTGGTGGGAGCTCAACCATCTCCCTTCTGCAACGCCCAATATAAAGTAGATACCGCTAATTCCTACTTGGGCAATGTATTCATCTGGAACACCAGCACACCTTCCACCAATAGTTCTATTCATGCCAATAGTTACCATTGGGATTTTGGGGATGGCAATAGTTCTAATCAACCTTTCCCGGTGCATACCTATCCAAACCCGGGTGTGTATGGCGTTTGCCTAACTATTACTTCGGTGGATAGTGCCAATAACTTTTGTACTGATACCTATTGCGATACCCTTGGGGTAGA
>CAXBJE010000080.1:0-10324 GCA_963975525.1 uncultured Owenweeksia sp.
GTACAGGCCCCGGTGTGCCCGCCATGCAGTGGAAGAGTATTCACCAATTTCAGCCAACGGTTCTTATTGCAGTTCCTTCATTTATACCTTTTCTGCTAGACTTTGCCGAGAAGCATGGAATAGATGCCAATGCAACTTCCGTAAAGAAAATTGTGTGTATAGGCGAAGCCCTTACTACAGGCGATTTGGAACCCGGAGCTTTAATGAAGCGCATTAAAAGTAGATGGAATGTGGAGCTTATTTCTACCTATGCTTCTACTGAAATGGCCACTGCTTTTACAGCTTGTTCTGAAAAATCAGGTGTGCATGTACAGCCGGAGCTTATAGTACTTGAGGTACTAGATGAAGAAGAGAATCAGGTGAAGAATGGAGAGCAAGGCGAGGTTGTGGTTACACCTCTAGGGGTAGAGGCTACACCGCTATTGCGCTACCGTACAGGGGATATTTGTCATTATTATGATGAACCTTGTGCTTGTGGACGAAATACTCCCAGACTGGGCCCTGTACTGGGTCGTCAACAACAAATGATAAAATTGAAGGGTACTACACTTTACCCCAACATGATAGTAGATGCACTAAATGAAGTGGAAGAGCTAAAGGCCTATATCATACAAATTGAAAGTAATGAGTGGGGCGGTGATGAACTGCTCATCCGTTGTGCCGCCAATCCGTCTATTGAAAAGGCAATTCTGGATACCCTACGTGCCCGATTAAGGGTAACCCCAAAAGTTAGCTTCGAATCTGCAGAAGTTATCCGATCCCTAAGATTTGCTGATGATAGTAGAAAGCCGGTGTTGGTGAGGGATTTGAGAGGGTGAGGTTTTTTGAAGTTATTTTTAATATCGCCCCCCTCAAGGGGGGATAGCTACATTGGGCTCTGGGATATTAAAACATCTCAGCCTATATCTAAAGTGAAATAAGACATTGTGAAAACGTTCCAAATCCCCCCTTGAGGGGGGCGAAGGGGGGTGAGTTTAGTCAAATCGTTTTACCTCGTTGAAAACTCCGCCCACAGCGGCAAATGGTCTGAGATCCTCCAGGAAAGTTGCCCCGAGGTAAGTCCTCTATCTTTCAGCACGTGGGGGCCAAAGTTGAAGGTGCCTCCTCTTAGGTATTTAATGGAAAGTTGCGAAACATTCTGTTCGTTCTCAAACCACGCAATTTGATCGTAATACTTGGTGCTGTTATCATACACCGTTCTTCGTATATCTGTAAGGTCCTCCGGTACTTTTAGCCCGGTAGAGACAAACGCCTTGTAGCGTTCATCATCCTTCCTGTCAATGTTGAAGTCGCCCAGGGTAAGCAGGCTTTGGTCAAAGGCATTCATGTCTTTACTCCAGTTAAACAGCCATTCGGCAATGGCCTTTAGTTCTGGTGTACGGTCAGAAACCTTTTTACCATAAAGAACATGTAACGTGATTAGCACAAAGGTTTTCCCCCCTGCCTTAAACCCTACAGCATAGGGCGTTCGCACAAATTGACGCCCGAATGCTCCAGGTTTAATGTTTTCTATTTCCTCATTTGGCACCACTAACTCACAGGCAAGTCCACTTAGTTTAACCTTACGGGAATCAAACAGAAACGCCAGACGTTCATCATTTCCTTCGGCACCACCAGCTACATCCGTAAGCACAAAGCTGTAGTTATCGCCTAATACTTTCAGCAAATGGCGCAGGGCTTTAAGGTCGCCCTTCACTTCTTGTATAGCGATAATATCAAAGCGTTTTACTATTTCGGATATGGCCAGAAGGGAGTGTAAATCGCGCTTAGGGCTGTCGTTGTCATCAGCTTCCCACTCTTCAGTGAGGCCACCAAAGGCGCGAATATTCCAGCTGGCTATTAATACGTTTTTGTCTAGTTGCTTTGTCGGTATTTGCCCGTCAAGGCTTTGGCTTAATAGGGCAATTTCGTCAGAAACTGATTTGGGTGGGGTGTCGGTTATTTTTGGCATGGTTGAAATTTTATGAAAAATTACAACTTATTGGCCACGGATTTAAAGATTAAAATGGATTATTGACAAACCCTGTTTATTTCTGCTCCCAAGACAATTCTAATTCCAACTTTTTCACCCTACAGGTTTATGGTCGTGATATGGAAGAACCATAGCAAAAATGGCTCACCATACATTTAGGACTGGGCTTCGACTATCGCTCAGCCTGACAAGCTGTGAGTATAAGTTCAAGAGAAAAAAAAAGTGTGGATGAAAGGTTTTAATCTAAGCGCCTGAGTCTCGACTTTCTCCTCCAAACAATTATCACCCAAGCCACCAAAGTTGTAAGCAAGCCTGCACTAATGGCCAAAACAATAGCTCCCCATACATAGATGATAAAATTGTTATGAATGTTGGACAGCGTAATTTCACTTAATGGTGGAAGCGGAACATCTGAAGTTCCAAGTACCACTTCGCCCATGCCATAACTACCTAAAATGATAAACGGAATAAATGGTGGAAGACTAATATTAGCTGCTGCTATAAACAGTACTTTATTCAGTTTGGTAAATATCGCAAATGGAATTCCCACTAAAAGTTGAAATCCCCAAATGGGTATTATGCCAAAGAAAACCCCAAAACCCAGTGCCAAAGCCTTTTTTAAGGCAGGCTCATCAGAGCGCATCACCTCATTTTTAATAATCTCAAAAATGTTTTTTTTGAGCAGCCGTTTGGGCAAATACCAAAACAGGGTGAGTATTACGAGGTAAGTGTTAAGTACGCTGATGCGCGTAAAATCTTTAAAAGGTCTGAAGTGAGATACTCGTTCGTCAGGGTCATACTTTACATGGATAGGTAAACTATGCACAGCAGTACCAGCCCAGGCCAGTTTTACAATCACTTCAATTTCCAGTTCAAACTTGCGAGTAAAGAGTTTGATTTTTTTGAGTCCTTCAACGGGGTAGCAGCGGTAGCCGGTTTGCGTATCGGGTAGTCTAATCCCAGTTTCCACATAGTACCAAAAGTTGGAGAATTTATTTCCAAACGAGCTTTTGGTTGGCGCCCCGGCTTCCTTCATTCCTCGTGAGCCCATAATCAGGCTATCGGGGTAGGTTTTTATTTTATCTACAAAGTGTGGCAGTTCTTCTGTGTAATGTTGACCGTCAGAATCAATAGTAATAATATGGCGATACTGGTTTTCTTTCGCGTAAGCAAAACCTGCCTTTAAGGCTGCGCCTTTCCCTTTGTTTTCATTAAAGGATATCAGTTGAATTCGGCCATCAAACTTTTGTAGAATTTCAGAGGTTTCGTCTGTAGAGCCATCATTGACCACCAACAGGCGGGGCTCCGAATCACTTTCCAGCTCTGTAAACTTTAGTACACCATTGATAACCCGCTCCAAGGTTTTGGCGTTGTTGTATGTGGGCATTAAAACAAGTATGCCCAATTCGCGAATATCTTCGGCCGTATGTGTAGAGATGGCCTTAGGCGAGGGTTCCACTTATTTTAAAGTAACTGGTGGTTTCATCTTTAGCGGTACACTTCATTTTTACTCCGTCCTCACTTTCGGTGAGTGTGAGGTCGAGCCTTAGCTCGGGCGTAGCAACAGGGTTTACGGTGGCCAAAAACTTAATTTGTTGCGCTTCCACTAATCTCATTTCCTTACCGGAGATGGTGTTGGCCACTTCTTTTACCATCTGCGTTAAGCAGGCTCCGGGAGCTATCGGTTGTCCGGGAAAATGTCCTTTATATACTTCAGCTTCCGGATTCATGGAAACATTAATCTCGTAACTATTATTGCCAAGGTCGGTTGTGTTTACTACGCTATAAAAATCCGGGATAAGTTTTTCCATTAGTCTATACTGCTAAGTTCCATTTGCAGCGCAAAACTATGATGTTTTAAAAGAATGGTGCTGAGTTTTTTTTGCTCGGAATAGCCAAAATTCAACGTCCGCTTTAATCGCCCCAACCAATTACGGTCTTCCAGTTTAGTGGGAAGTTGAATATCATTTTGTGTAAACCGATATTTATGGCACCCAACCTTTAAGGTGCAGTCATTCTTCCATTTCCCATCAGCCAGAATTTTCAGTAACATCATTTCAAAATCACCTTGCAGTTTGTTAATAATGATTTTGCGGTTTAGTTGATCTGGTAAATAGTGCTTAATAAACTCGCCATCTTTCCATTCCAAGTCCATTAAAGTGTTACCCATAGTGGAGTTGAACGATATTCTGAAGTTATTTTCATCAGTATATTTCACTCCTAAAAAACCATTAAAGGTGTTATCCTGATAAGTTAGTTTGGAAGTGAATAAATGGGTAGGGGAGTTGAGAAAGGGGTTAGTGACTTGGGTGGTTTGGCCATGTACATTTCCCGCAAGGAGAAGGTATAGCAGTATTGTAGTGAGTAACGCCACACCCCGTCTCTCGGCTGAGCCGAGACCATCCCTCTCCAACGGGAGAGGGGAATGAGCGTGTGAAGAAAATTTTGTGGTGAATGTGGAAATATCAGCCATGTAGGAGGTTAAAACTTACTAAAAGTACTCGCATCAATTGACTGATTAATTTTCCTGTTATGGAATTCAATTTTGGTGATATCTCCCGAGCCATCCTTTAAAATCAGGTAACTCAATTCATTACTGCTTTTATCCAGAAAAATATTGATTTCCTTCATGTACTCTTTTAGCTGCTTGTCTTTTGGCTGAAGCTTTACCTGGTATAATTTATCACTTTCGTAAAATGCGGGTTCATAATTCGGGTCATTTAGTATTTCTCCGCTTATGCAGCCCAGTATAATTTCCTTAACCGTTTTAAAAACTTCGTTTACCGCAGAGGAATAGGTCTTTACTTTTCCATCTTCCTTTATACGGATGTTGTCGCCATTAATGAGCATAACATATTGCAAGGGCGAAATGTACTCCCAGCGTAACTGGTCACTTTTTTGATAATAAAATTTACCCGTGCTTACCAGCGGCCTGTCCATAAAAGAAAATTCCTTGGTTTGCTTAAAATCGCTTGAAAAGCTTTTGGTGGAAGCATTCATTTTAGTGAAGGCATCTTTTACCGCCTTGGCATTTTTGGCAGGGGTAAGGTCTTGGGCATTTATAGCAAAAGCCAAAAGAGTTATTGAGAAGAAGAAAAAATATCTTTTCATGTTTTGATGGTTATTAATTGCTCTTTTTCCTCAATAAGAATTTGGTTAAGCAATTGAATGGAGAAATATCTTTTACGTTGTAGTAACATCATGAATAGGGGACGAAGTTCAAATATCAGTCCTTTAGATTTTGCAGAAATCAGTAAACCAAGAGTGCCGATACAGTTAACACCAAACCCTTCAGCCATTTTTCGGGCTTTCTTATCATCTATAAGCAAGTAGTTAGCCTTCATTTCCTGATAAAGGGTTACCGCCTCCGATTCACCGTAATCCATGGTGAGCAACAGTCTGTTTGGCTTTTCAATTTGGTGAACTTTAATGGCGAAAAAAACCTTGATTTTTTCTAAATCAGAAGCTTGATTATTCAAAATAACCTCTTCCCACACCGCTTTAGGAATTTTTATTTCGTCAAAAAAATGATTTAAGAGATGGAGTTGATTTATTGCTGCCAAAGAAAATATGGGGCCTGAATCCAAAATTGCCAGTCCATTTTTCACTAGCTACTTGAGTTTTTTAGAGTCTTCCATTACCTCGTCAAACGTCAGTTGCGAAATTGCAATTTCATTTTCAGAAAGGAAGGTTTCAAACTGTAGCCGCGATAGCCCCGCTATTTGAGCCGCTTTACCAAGGGTAACTTTTTCCATCCTATAAAGTTCCACCGCCATGGCAATCTTCACGCGCTGTTTGAACTCGTTTTCAGATTCGCTCAGCGCCACCAGAACATCAGATGGAAATTCGAATGAAATTTTATGTGTACCCATGGTCTTATTTTAAAACAAAATTAGAAAATATAAAGCGTCAGAACGTGATTTGGTTCAAACCTCAATCTCCAACAACTCGCCCAGCGAGACAATTTTAATGCCATCATCTTCGCAATACTGTAATACTCGCTCTAATACCCGTGGGGTGTGTTCTTGTGTATCATGAAACAGCAAAATGCTGCTTTGGTTTATCCTTTTAATTATTCGTTGATATAACTTCTCTTCGTCTTTTATGGCTGTGTCCAGCGATCGTAAATCCCAACCAATTACATAACAATCATCGCTGTTTAATACCCTCGCAATTTTTGGGTTGGTTACCCCAAAAGGTGGACGAAACAGTTTTTGATCTTGTCCAGTGATATCTTGCAAAACAGCCTTGCCCTTATCCACTTCCGCCTTTACATCCTTTACCGAAAGCCAGCCCCACTTTACAGGATGGCTGTAGGTGTGGTTTCCCAGTGTATGACTTTCCGCCAGTATTTGCCTGGCGATTTCGGGATGAGCTTCTATGTTTTTACCAATACAAAAAAAGGTGGCTGGTGCTTCAAACCTTTTTAAAACCTCAAGTACGTGCAGGGAATTAGGATGTGGGCCGTCATCAAACGTAAGGGCTAATTGTTTGGACTTGGTAGAACTTGAAAGTGTTTTGGTAAAGTAACCAGAGCGGATATTACTGGCACCCCAGGAAATAAGTCCTAAATAAATAACGCCTAATCCCAAAAGGTACCACAAGTAATAGGTGTTAATGCTTGCTAACACAATCAGCACAAGCAAGGCTCCAATAAAATAAATCTGTAGATTTTTATACGTCAAACCGCTTCAAGCGCAATGGCTCCATAGTTTCCGCCAAAGGTATTCAATATCAAAATTCGCTTTACAGCAGATGTGTTCGGTATATCCAGGTTACCACGGAAAATTTCCAAAGCCAAATGTGTGGCAAAAGCAGGAGCCGTGAAGTACTCTCCGCAATACTCTTTATAGTTGATTTGCGGAATAGCGGGATTCATTAATTGCTTATCTCCGCTAAGTATCAGGTCGAAACCGGAAATATCAATTTTATTTTTCTGTAGAAATTGGTCCATGCTGGTGCCAGTAATTAATGTGGCAATGTTCTCCACTTTGGCAATAGTATCTGGCTGTGGTTTGGCGGTGGCCAAAAAGAAGGCGGCACCTTCACCCATCAAAGGCATTTCAACTCCCATCTCATTGGAGAGCTCTTTTAATAGGGCTTCCAAATGATCGGTCAGTTCATCGGCTGCGCCTACCAATACGCTAGCTGCACTACCTGTTTCCAATTGTAACTCCGCATCCAACAAAGCCATTTCAAACGAAATGCTTTTTTGCACTATTGTCATGTTATAGCGGTAGTTCTGAAGCATCAGGGCAATTTGCCCGGCAATAGAGTTGTGCGTAGACTGAATAAAAGCCGTGGGAGCGAGGGTTTGCTCATCGTTTTTCAGCACCTCGTCAATAAACCCAATAGTATCACGGATGCAGCCCAAGCCGGTGCCCACCACTATAGCATCAGGTTCTGCTACATTTCCTTCGTTATCGGTCAATACAGCTTTCGCGGAATAGTTGCCCATTTTCAAAACCTTGCTCATCCTTCTGAGCAATGCAGGTTTTAGCAGTTCCTTATAATTGGGTTCCACTAAAGTGGGCTGTTCCATTTCAGCAATGGGCTGTAATTCCAATTTACCCGAAATGGTGTTTTGGTAGGAGATGCAGTAGGAAGGGGAAATATACAGGCTCATAGTTAGATGATATTTAACGTCTGATTGGTTGCATTTTTTTTCTATAGGAGTTTATATACTCTTCAAAACCATCAATCAACACATCCTCATTTTCTAAGTAAGGGAATCTTCTCCATCCTCCATACATTCTATAATAATTGATAAGATAAATGTCGTCTCCTAACCATTCAATAGTTGGGTGTAATCTAAATTCATTCGGGTCAATCGGTATGATATGTTTTTTAAATCGTTTTCCCGAAATTTCTGGAAAGCGATAAGGATTAAGTTTATACATACTAAATTGAGTCGGTGTCTCGAAGACAAAAAGCGCTTCAGGTCTTGTAGGGTTAAGTGAGTAAATTTTGTCAAGTGTATCCAAAACCGTCTCCTTGCCATGAAGTCCCGCGAATATTATGTATTTACCATGCTGTAGAAAATAAGAATAGTAAATAAACGGTAGATTGTTTCGTTTGAATCCCTGAAAATCTTAACACGTCTTGAAAGATTTTGAACTTGGCTCTGATTGTTAAGGGCATAGTACAACAGTTTCATTGTCTCAGCTACGTCAAAGTGAAAACCAAATTGCCGTATTATAATTTTCTTCTTTTCATTAATTGAAGGCACAGTGTAACCATGTTTCCCTACTTTTTTATATTCATCTGCCCCATAGCTTAAACAGCTAGAGGTTTCTTCATGATGAGAATCGTATTCATGTATAAAGTCCAGTAAAATAGGTTTTTCATAGTCCATGCTATCTGAAAGAATGACCGCATATTGACCAATTATCTTTGCATTATTGATTTCTTCAGAATCAGGTCCAGTAAAAAATCGGACGGTCACATTGCCTATCTGATGGGTTATGTATCCAGCCGATTGTTGTGCCAATAATATTATTGGTGAAACGGTCAATATGATTAATATATATATTCTCATTTTCAAATTACCGCCAGCGTCCTTGTAAAAACCACCGAGCTATTATTCCCCCCAAACCCAAAAGATTTGGAAAGAATGTTTTGAACTACCGAGCATTTCTCGGAAGTTGATAATAATTTCCATTTACCGGAAACCGTGTTTTGGTAGGAGATGCAAAAGGAGCGGGAGAGGTAGGTGGGCATGGATTTATCTTCAGTTTTTTATGCTTTCTTTTAGTTCAATTTTACGACCATCTAAATCTTGAAGAATGGCAACTCTACCCCGGTTGGTGAGCTTGGGATGACTTGAGACTATCCAGCTTGTGTTCTGTAATTGGGTGATTATGGCTTCTAATTTTTTAATTTCAAAACCTAGTCGTAGGGTATTATCGGCAGTTTGTATTTGATTTGACAGTGGGTAAATTTCAAAAACTAAACCTTCAACTTCAGCAGAAAAATGAAAGGGGCCATTTCCGTGATTGTGATATTCAAAAGTCAATCCCAAAAGCTCGTATTGCTTTTTAAGGCTTTCAGGGTCATTAGTTTTTAGCACAATCAGATTTATCTTCATTTCCTGCGGATTATTTTCTCCCAAACACCACCGAACTATTATTCCCTCCAAAACCAAAAGAGTTGGAAAGTATGTTTTGGATTTCGGTTTTCTGAACGGCTGAAACGGGTAGCCAATCGTTCTCTGCAATGGCCTCCTGATGGTTTAGGTTAGGGAAAACTACCTGTTTGTGCAAAGCCAAAATGGAAAATACAGCCTCTATGCTACCGGCAGCACCCAGCGTATGGCCCGTGTAGCTTTTGGTAGAGCTAATAGGCGGCTTCGCTTCCTTAAAAATATTGTGAATGGCCGTTGATTCGGACTCATCATTATTATTGGTGCCGGTACCATGGGCATTGATATATTGGATGTCGTCAGGTTTAAGTCCAGCCATATCCAGTGCGCCTTGCATCGCCATGGTGGCGCCTCTTCCATCGGGTGAGGAAGCCGTTTGGTGGTACGCATCATTGGCATTAGCATAGCCACTTACATAGGCCAAAACTTCATTTCCTCTTTGCTTAGCGGCTTCATCGGTTTCCAAAACCAAAAATGCAGCACCTTCACCAAGGTTCAATCCTTTACGGTTGGCCGAGAATGGCTTGCACCATTCTGTATCCAAAATCATAAGGGAATTAAAACCGTTGGCCGTAAAGTAAGAGAGAGGGTCAACTCCGCCCACAATCACACGGTCCAGTTTTCCGGTTTTGAGGAGGTTGGCGCCCATCATAATGGCGTTGGCCGATGAAGAACAGGCCGTGCTGATAGTATTCACAAAATCGTGAATGCCGAAGTAGTCCGCAATTTTCTCCGTGGTATCGCCACAATCATGGGTCAATAAATCGGTGATTCTGGCTTTGTTGCCATTAGCATGGTACTCACGGTAAAATCCTTCACTTCTGTCCATTCCGCCAATAGTGGTGCCTGAAATCAATCCAGTGCGCAATCCCTCGGAAGAGGATAGGTTGCCCAAAGCCTCTTTTACGGCTTTCATTCCAAGCAGACTGGTACGCGAAATCAACATGTCTGGCTGTAAGCCCAGTTCGTCTTTCAGTTGAGCATTGGTGCGTTTTATTTCACCAAACAGGTGGGTTTCGGCTAAGCGTGATTCCAGGTTTTCTGGTTTGCCAATACCTGTTTTTTGCGCCAGCAACGACTCTAAGTTTTCGGCTACATTGTTACCAATGGCCGAAACGATGCCCATCCCTGTGATTGCTATTTTCATGCAGTAGCCTTTCGCTCGCGGATGTAGGCCGCCATAGTATCGATGGTTGCAAATATTTTACTGC
>CAXBJE010000081.1:0-10278 GCA_963975525.1 uncultured Owenweeksia sp.
CGGCAACCCTACTTATCAGCCCCCTATGATTGCCTTCAAAAGAGCTAATGGAATTAATTCCAACCCCGAAAACCTTTGAAGCAACCCCATCACCAACCCCGGTTTGACGAATAACAACGCTGCTATCTGAGTACCAACTTATCAAACCATGATTATGATAAATCTGAACAGCTCCATGGGCAGCTTTTATGGAGTCACATTGGTCAATGTCCGTGGACAAGACGGTGCGAAGTCCTAATCTCTCCGAGTACACTTCATTATTATGACCGGTTTGGATAAAATAATTGTTAATCATCTGCAAAGCAGCATAGGCCAATAGTATTACCAGTGAAGAAACCACCATGGTCACCATTACCTCAGTCAGAGTGAAAGCTTTAATCTTATCATTTGCTTTACTCAGATGCATAAATCAATCTTTTGCGTGTGTAAATAGACTTTTCATTATTGTCCATCACTTCAATTTCTACTTGAAAAAGGTCTCTGTCTCTTCTTGATACTTTTTTGGCGTACCACAGATTACCAACCTGAATTGAAGAACCCGTATTTTTAATCCTGATGTGGTTTGGATTAAGCGTATCCATCATTTCAGATGAGGTTTGCTGGGCTTGAAGGAGTGGGCCAACAGAAGAGCCAGGTGCTGAAACCATTAGAAATATGACCATAGAAAACCCGGTGACCAAGGTTATAATAGTCATGGCAACCAAGGTTTCAACCAAGGTTGTTGCTGGGATTTTTCTCAGTAAGGCAGCCATGAAACGGTTTTTGCCTCGTTTTCCAAATTATCAATCCTAAGGCTGGCGAAGTTCTCCGGCAGCCTGCTTCGATCAATTTTACCATCCAAAATATGGTTCTCGTAAATTCCTGAAGGGGTTGCCAACAGAAACCGATTGCAGATTACAGAACCCTCTACGGTTCCACTCAACTCAAAGTTATCCTCACAGTAAACCAACCCGCGAATAGTCCCATCCTGGTTTACTTCTAACGATAGTTTATTTGATCGCGCTATTCCCTCTGCAAAAGATAACACAGCCCCACTTACAATGGCTTTTTCAGATATTAAACAATAAGGTAATCTTTGATTTCGAGCAATCATGATAAGGGAACTTGGATAGCCAAGCTCAACTTGCCTTCCAACAAGAATCGTGTCGGTAGCAATGGCATGAGTTTTACCTTTAAAACTATTATCAAACTTGATTTCAGTTGAGACTAAAATTGCCTCCTCAATTGAACTATTTGACGATACATTGATACCTGATTTGGAATATAGAATGATGTTACCCTTAAGCTGATATCCATCCAGTTTAATTACTCCGGTAGAGGTGGCCACAATTGTCCTTTGGTGAAAGCTATGCGTCAATTTTAATGGTAACTCTTCAAAAGCAATTATACTGTCGTTTGGTTGATATCGCTCCATCAGATAATCCAACCAATATTCTTTAATTACTTTTTCTGGGGCAGGAACCCTCTCTTTACTTTTTTGTGAAGAGCCGTGAACCAGCCTTTCAGGTTTGAAATTTGAACCTTCAACATAGGCACGATCAACACCCTTTTCAGGTAAAAAACAATTGCCTTTTAATAAAGCATCTCCAGCCAATTTTAATGGACGGTTGTGATCGGAAAGCCAAAGGGCTGTTTCGTTTAGTTTCTCATTTTCATATCCGATAATTGCGCATTTGGAATAGCTTTCACCCTTTGTTTTTGCCTTAGATGAAACCACCCTGAATGCACCCCAAATTCTGCGCTTCACTCTTGTGGAATCTCGTCCCTCCTGATAGAGATCCACCCATTGGTCATAATCAGTATTATGGGGAATGGAGGTGCCTAGTGCAATACCAGAATGGGCATTATCTCTTACCACATCATGTACATCCACCTGGATAAAAAAACTCCGATTCATATAGGCCATGCTAATCATAAGCAGGCAGAGCACCCCGGCCACAACCATCACAAAAATGGAATACGTAAGTGCTCCTGCTTTAATCATGGCTTGGTAAATGTTCTTTTTTCCTCTCCCTTATATTCAATACGAACAGAGTCCTTATAAACCTTTATAAGTCTGAGGTAGTCTCTCTGCTCGCCAGCCGTCATTAGGATAGAGGCTCCATCAACCTCCAACATATAAATGGATTTATTTCCCTTCTTACTGCTTATTAAACCACGGTAAATGATATTGGGCCATTTAAGCGGAAGTTTGGTGACCGTGCGTACCACCTTAGGCTTTTTTAAAGTCGGGGTTTTGGGCTTGTCCGAGGAAGGTGCTTGTACTATTACCTTTCTACCTCCCTTAAGGAAGGGATCATCATAGTTCAGTTTAAGCTGATAGATTACGGTATCCGAAGCATTCGTAAAGGCCATAGGTATTGGAGCGGGTGCAACTGTAGCATTATTGCCTCCCTGTACTGCCTTTTTCACCTGAAAAAAGATGAGACCCCATATGACGAGCACCACAGGCAGAAGAATCCATATCAGCTTTTTGTTTTTCATTGGACTGTAAATTGTCTGGACAGGCTCAGCGTTCCACTATTCCCGGCACGATCAAAGGAGCGCACTCCCCAGTAATATATCCCATTGGACAAGGTGTCTGCTGTGGCTTTACCGGTTTTTGAGTAGACCTTTCTTCTGATATTGGTGAAGCTGGAGTCGGTCGCCACGTAAAGCGTATCAAACACGGAAGAACCAGTATTAGTTGCTCTGGTCCATTCAAAGTCAATATTGCCCGGAGGGAGAAAAACACCCACGGCTGGCTTTTGTAGTATGGGCATCAGGGGTGCCGTTGTATCTACATAAAATCCTCGTGTGGAAAATCCCGTCTGGCCGCTGGTGTTTTGCGCCCTGACATGCCACTCAAAGGCCCCTTCACCCTTTACATCATAGTTCAGGAAGTTTCCTGTTGCTTTTTCAGAATGGATCAACTGGCCATTGATAGTGGGTTGATAAATCTCAAAAAGGTAATTATCCGCATTGTAAAGGCTTTGCCACCTGAAGTTTCGGGCGGTTAGATTAGTGGTATCCCTGTCTGGTGGTGATTGAAGCAGGACCTTTTGAATAGCGAGGTTGGTGGTGGTATCAATAAAAAGAGTACGAACCGTATAGCCCGTGGAACTGGAAAAATTATAGGCCCTAAGGCTCCATTCATATGTACCCGGGGTCAGGGTGAATTCAAATTTATTATCCGTGACGTTGGTGTCCAGTATCAACCTGTCGATTCTGTCGAAAGAAGGTGTTACAATTTGTAGTTCGTATTTCTCTGCCCCTTCCACATGATACCAGTAAAAGAGCTGAGAGAATTGATCCGTCCGTAAGCTGTCCCTGGGTATAAATATCTCTATAGACTCCTCATCTATCTGCGGTTCCTGCCAGGTAGAACAGGAATAAACTGCAAAGAAGCTAACCAAAGCCAAGATGTATCTATAAATCCTCATTTTTCTTCATTTTTATCTTTTGTACATACACTTCCAAAAAGAGTTCCTCCCGGTTTTTTCTATAATTCTTCTTTTTAATGAAAGAGACCGAAGCCACTTTGCCTCCGCGAAACTGTGTCTCCAGGTGGTGCACTAATCCCAACAAGGGTTTAAAACCCCCTTCAATGGTGAGCACAATGGTCTCCACCAGATATCCGCCATCCTCTCCCTCAAAGGGTTCAGAGAAATCAGTTAGGGTAAGGTCTTTTTGGTTGCAATATTTTCCAACACTTCCAAGGAGGATTTCATGAAAACCAGACAGGACTTGCTGTCCACCAAGCCTGTCATCCAGCTGTTCATTTAAGGCCATCCACTTGGCAATTTCAGGAGCTATCCGGTCAGCTCCTGCCATTTTTTGTGTAAGGGAAACATGTTCAGAGCGGGCTTCCAGGGTTTTAGAGATGGAAAGGAAATAAGAGGCCAAGGCAAGAACCACAGAAGCTGCAACCAGCACTATAAATTTTTGCTTATTTGATTTTTTATTAGCCATCCCCAAGTTTTATTTTAATGGAGAAATCTGCACTATGCTTGGAGTCTGTTTCCTTATACCCCATAATTTCAATGTCATCTGCCCAGTTGAGTTCCCTGAGGGCTTTGAGCCAGGACTGGAAAGAATCATAGTCTCCTGTCTGTCCCTTTATTTGTAGTTCATCACGTGAAAAACGAACAAGATTTTCCTTTTTCAGTTTGCGTTCCACGGGTTGAAAGTTCATTTCGGTGAGACTTACTTTATCTGGTAGAAGGGCTGCCATTTGATCCGCCATCTGAGCAGTATGGGAATTTTGGCTTCCGTTGATCTGCAGGAATTCATTTTTCTCAGAGTAGGAGCTTTTGAGCTTTTCAAGTTCCCTGAACTGTTTGTCGTAGGATTGAGTCAAGGCAGACAGCTCAGCGTTGCTGCTGTTGTAATGGTTGAAGAGTAGAAAACTGACCAGTAGTACAATAAAAAACAGCGTGGCCAGTCCCATAAGGCCCTTGCTGTAGAGCAGGCCAAATTTCCATTCCTGCCTTGCCTTTGTCAGAACCTCTATTTCACCTTGGTAGGATTTACCAGCCAAGGCTTGCAACCCAAAAAGGAAGGAGGCTGTATAATTTGATTCCAGAGATTGATTAAATAATAGGGTCTCAACTTCTGGCTCTTCAATTTCGGTCACTGTTTTGTCATCCAATTGCACATTGTACTTCCCAACAATAGTGTTGCCTTCAGCACATCTTCTGAACAAAGGCCAGTTGGAATAGGTGCCAATGCCAGCATCCAGTACTTCCATGCCAGAACCTCTAAAAGATTCAAAAACCTCGAGAGCAACATCCTTTCTAATGGCTGAAACTGCAAAATCACCGTCCTCAAGGGAAGTTACCTGAAAAAACAATCCATTTCTATCAATACTGGGAAAGGCACGGGCAGCAAGCTCCTCTTGCCCTGCTTCCTTGGGATGGTTAATTTGTTTTGAAAGAACTTTTTTACCAGTGAAAACCAATAGCACAGGTATGCCTTTGTCCAAGGTCTTCACCAAGTCCTGTAAACTGGTAGCACCAAGGGTTTTTTGAAGATTAACCTCTCCTCCTTTGGAATAGAGCAAGGCCGCATACATCATATCGGAGTCCGGCTCAAAACTGTATTCAACAGCTAATACCTTGTTAGGGAAATTCAATCCTGACACTATGTTGTCAAAAGGTTTCAATTTATGATAGTGGGTTTGATAAATATGTTGAGTTTGGTCTTTTTAGCTACATCCGTTCTGCTGGAAAACAACCATTTGATGACCGGGATTCGAGAAAGTAATGGAACTCCACGTCCTGAGTTTTCCCTGCTCTTTTCTTCAAGTCCACCCAGTACGATCATTTCATCGCCTTTCACCCTGATCATAGAGGTAAAAGTGCGCGTCACCGTACCAGGGGGAGCCTCCGGAGATATACGGGCCGTGAAGTCACTTTGCTCTACATTGATGTTGAGGGTTACCTGATTTTCAGCAGAAACAAAAGGTTTGATTTTTAATGTAAAGTTGGCCTGTACCTGTTGGTAATTTTTCGTGACAATGGGAATGGGATTCAATCCGCCAGTCACATTGGTTTGCTCCACCACATAATATTCAGTGTTACCGATGCTCATGGAAGCTTCATGTCCATTCAGTGTAGCGAGTTTGGGTGTGCTCCTTAAGTTCAGTACCCCGTTGTCCTCCAAAAATTTAAGATTCAGGTAAAAGTTGGGGGTCACTGGGCCAAGGTTGAGGGCACCAAAGCCATTAAAGCTGTTAATGAGTTCGTTTATGGCGTTGGCATCAAAAGTGTAATCGAAGGCAGGGAAAAGCTGTCCTGTTCCCGGTGATGGGTTCTGTCCGGTTCCAGCCTGTATCCCCGTGGAAACCGTATTACTCCGTTGGTAATCCACGATGAGCACCTCAATAAGCACCACTGGCACAGGCAGGTCTATCGCTTCAATAAAGCGTTCCAATGCCTCTATTGACGGAGGAGAGCCGCTGGCCAACAAGCTATTAAGTTCAATGAATTCTTTTACCTCCAGACCGGTGCGGACATCAGCAGGTATAACCTCCATCACCTTTTCAACAGAACGATGCTTGAGGTAAATTCTTTTTGTGGTACGAAGCCCTTCAAATGCCCTTTCCCCCAAAATGTAAATACTGTCCTGGTAGCTATAAGTATATTTAGTTCCGGAGAAGAGTTTGGTAAGCAGATCGTTGAGATTGACTGCTGTGACCTTAGTGGTTACCGTCCCACTAAGGTTAGAGTAAAGGAAATAATCAACACCAAGATCATTAAACAGGTTGGTCACTACAAGTTCTAGGGGTTGGTTTTCCACATCCAGGCTGATCATATTGGAGTCCACCAAAAAACGCCCTTTGGCCTTTGGCTTAGTACTTAAATCCTGAAGACTGAACTGTCCTGATTCTCCATTCTTGGGAGCTGGAGGCTCTTCAATCAGGTAAAACCCATCTTCCGTTTTATTTATACTAAGGTTATTGGCGTAAGCAATTTTATCGAGGGCCTTATCAAAAGGCACATTTTCAAGGTAAATGGACAGCCTTTTGTTTTCCAAACCTGGCTTGTAAACCACATTTCTTCCGGTACGTTGGGTCAGGAGTTTAGCTACTTTAGAAAGACTGTCGTTTTTCAATTCTATAAAAAGGTTGGAGGTAGCCGTATCAAAAGACAGTGGTATGTTCTTTGGGATTTTCACCTGCTGGATCACAGGGGCCTGATAGGGTTTTACAAATATGATGTTGCCTGTAAACTCATAGTCCAGGTTGTATTGCTTGGCCAGAAAAACCAATACTTCAGATACAGATACATTGTTGAAATTATTGACCACTTGTCCTTTTACATTGGGATCGATACTCAGGTTCACCTTATTGGAAGTGCCCAGTGCCCTAAGAAATTCAGGAAGGGGTACATTACTCACCGTTAGGTCAACTGGCTCCTCAAGACCCGGAGATTCAGCAATCATCAGATCCATTTGAGCCTTCATTATTTCAAAACGGGCATTATCGGGCTGTGCCCAAAGAGTACCTACGGAAAGCAGTAAAACAATACAATATAATAGGTTGTGCTTTTTCATAGTATTAATTCATCAGAAGGGCATATACCTCTTCAAGGGCGGTTTCTCCCAAGGTCAGGAGTTGATAGGCTTTGTCGGATAGCTTTACGATTTTCCTTTGCTCCAAAAGGTCATCTACGTCAGAGACATTGTTCTTAATGGCCTCCGCTAGTTCCTGATCCATGGTTATCAACTCATAAATGGCTTTGCGGCCAGAATATCCTGTATAATAGCATTGATCGCAACCAATAGGCATGTAGTGCACCTGGATGGCCTTTATGCCCCTGAAGGCAGGTGGCAGGTCTTTTTCATCTAATGCCTCCTTTTGCTTGCAATGAGGGCACAGCAGTCGCACCAAACGCTGAGCGGCACTTAGGTTCAGTGTGTTGGCTATGAGGAATGAGGGTACACCCATATCAATCAGCCTTGTTATAGTTCCCCAGGCAGAGTTGGTATGGATAGTAGAGAATACCATGTGGCCGGTGAGGGCAGCACGTATGGCCATTTGAGCCGTATCCTTATCGCGTATTTCACCAAGCATTATCACATCCGGATCCTGGCGTAAAAAAGTACGCATGGCCGTTGGAAAGTCTAGGCCGATGCTCTCCTTGAGCTGCACCTGATTGATACCCTCTAATGTGTATTCAATGGGGTCTTCGATGGTTATGATGTTTCGGGTTTCCTCATTTAAGAGTTTGAGAGTAGCGTATAATGTGGTGGTTTTTCCAGAACCGGTTGGGCCGCTAACGAGCACCACTCCATGGGGCTTGCGAATAGCCTCTTTAAAAACCTTGAGATCATTTTGGCCAAATCCAAGAGTGCTCAGATCAATTTGAACTGCATCCCGGCTTAACAAGCGCATGACCACCTTTTCACCATGTAAGGTGGGTAATATCGAAACCCTGATGTCAAATTTGAGGTTGTCTTCTCCAAACTCTATACGTCCATCTTGTGGGAGTCGTTTCTCGGCAATATCAAGATGAGCCTGAATCTTTATTTTATTGACTACCGGAGGGTAGTCAATAATGGGCATTTCGTACCGCTCCACCAGTTTGCCGTCAATGCGTATCCTTACCCTGCACTTGTCTTCGTAAGGCTCTAAATGAATATCACTGGAGCCTAACTCATGAGCCTCACGGATTAAACGTTTTAAAAAATCCTTTTCTTCATTAAAGCGAAACCGCAGTTCCTGTTTGGGCTGGTGCTTTTTCCTCCTGTAATAGCGGGTCAGTGTTTTTTGAATTTTGGCTGAATCTGATTTCTCGAGAATCACCGGAACCCCAAACACTAATTCCAGCTCATCGCATAAATCGGGGCGATAATGAAATTCATCTACATAAAAGTTTAAGGCATGTTTACTTATTTCTTTTGGAATGATTTGGTAGTGAAAAGCCTGTTCAGAAGTTAGAAACTGCTGATCACCGGTAGTCACCTCAAAAAAGTCATGATTGCCAATGGTATTGATACCACTCATAGTTATAAAAGGTTTATGTTGAAAATATTTATAAAACCTGCACTTTGAAGAACAATAACCGTAGAAAGTAAGACGGACTGAATTCCAGCGAGTGGAATTGTCCTATTCTTATAAAACACTAAGCCCAGAACTAACGACAGAATTAAACTGGATAAATAAAAGACTAAAAAAACTTCAGTAGTTAATCCTAAGGCTAGCAGGAGGAAAAATAAAATATCACCCAGTCCCAGATACTTTTTTAACACTTCAGACAGACCAGCACCCCGATATTTAAAGACCATAAAAAGTATGGACAATTGCACCATTAAAAAGCAAAGGTTTAAAAACTGATATTGAATGATCTCTATCCAGGAAATGGAGGTTGACCCCCATAGCAAGAGGAACAACAACCCAAGGGGAAACAGAAACCAGCTTACCGCCCGAAACCTGAAATCCTGAATGCTGATAAGGGATAGCGAGATAATGGACAATATGGAATAGAGTGTGGCCATACTAATCTGGCGTAACTTCAATGAGGTTTTGATTTTCATCAATCTCCCAGACATTGATAATTCCATCACCATCAAAATCAGCTAAAGCTGTAGCCCGTGCCTTAAATGAATTGGGGCTGGCTTCGATAATCTCAATTTGATAATTAGCATTACCACCCTGATCAATGGTTTTTTCATGCTCAAACCCTATAGTTGCGAAATCCATAGAATACTTGGATTTCATCATAAATTCCGTTCGTTGGAGGGTGTAAATATGCTTTAACTGGAGTTTAGCTTCGGTACTTTTTGTACGTGAAATTAATGGCATTAGAACGGGAAGTGCCAGCAGCACTAGGATGCCAATAATTACCAAAACAATTAACAGTTCATTAAGAGTATACGCTGGAATTTTATTACTTTTCATGGGTCAATAAATCTTTGAACTCAAAGGTGTCATTAAAGGCTTGGGAACCCTGGGACATTTTTAGATTTTTTGGCAATCAGCACAACAACAGCTATTTACTAATTCAACTCGAACCTTTGTATGAGCAAAAATGTGCTGATACGAGCCTCTCAGCTCGTGAACTCCCTGACTCCACAGGAAAAATTATCTGTAGTAAATCTCATCAACTCCACACGGAATCCAAACTCAAAAGGCAGTAAGCTTTGTGACCTTTTTGAGGCATTAATTTCAGGCTGTACAAGTAAAATCACAAAAAATCGGAAACTGCTGGAACTTCTTGAGGAACGTATCCTGGACAGTTTACTGTTGTCCACCAATCTCTTCCGTGATGGGAAGTACAAAAAGCGGGAGTTACTAGTGCTAACCTTACAAAAGGAACGTGCGAAAAGCAGGATGCTGCACAGCCGTGGAGTGGTAAAAAGAGCTTATGAAGTGGCTGAAAATTGTTTGGAGCAGGCCAAGCAGTCTGAAAGCTATGATACTATTCTAGCCTTGCTTCATCAGCAGGTAGCCATGACCTGCATCCATCAAAATGAGGAGCTCTTTTTTAGTAAGGTGGCCGAGATCGACTATTATGAAACGGCCAGAACGCTGAAAATGCGGGCCATAAGGATGTACCGTGAACTTCGGATGAAGAAATATCACGATATCACGGAGAACCTGGATATGTTTGTGGAAGCATCACTGGCACAGCTCCGGGGTTTTCTTGAACGATCACCCATCAGCACCATTGAATTTATCATACTCTTTTTTGAGAAGGAAAAATGTGAGCTAGAAGGAAACGTTCTGGAGTCTCTTGAAAAGACCATTGACCTCTATGACCGCTGCCAGGCCAACCCTGAATGTACCCTGGTCTT
>CAXBJE010000082.1:0-10124 GCA_963975525.1 uncultured Owenweeksia sp.
GTGAGCCTGACTCGAAGTGATTTGGCTTCTGGTCTATACTTCATAAAAGTTCAGTTTGAGAATAGTACTTCGGTAAAGAAGGTGTTGTTTCAATAGAAACTCCAAAAATTTATAAGTATGTCCCGTTGGTACAGTAAGCACCAATGGGATTTTTTTTGGTGAACATGGCAATTGCATTCCTATTAAGAAAGCGATGGTTCATTTCTAATTCACGGCAAAAAACTCCTAATAGGAATTGGTGCTATTTGAGATTACTTATGTAGTGGAATTAGTACTTTAATAATTCAACCATGAAAACCATATTTCGCACTCTTATCCTGGCCCTATGTACAAGCTATGCTTTACAAGCTTCGCATGTACCGCCCGGTGAAATTACCTGGGAATGTGTAGGTAATAATCAGTACATCTTTTACTACGATGAATACTTGGAGTGTACAGGTATCTCCATGAATGTGGCACTTTCCAAGACCATTGTGAGAAATCAGCCGGGCATGCAGGTAGATTTGACCATACAGCTGGCTTTGTACGATACAGTAGATGTGACCTTGGATTGTAATGGTCCCACAGGTGGAGGATGTTATTCTTCCTCTTTAATGGGGCGGGTAATGCTGGCCAGGTATAAAAGCAACGTTATTACCTTTAGCAGTACTCCGCCTGCTACGGGTTGGGTATTTCACTATTACATTTGTTGTGGAAGACCAGCCGTAAATACAACTGGTACTAATGGACTAGGTAACGCGCAAGCAAAGATGTACCCCAGCATGAGTGGTTGCCATACCTCACCACGTTTTGTTAGCAATCCAACTCAACAAATCACCAGAGCCAATAGGTCAGTTAGCTGTTTGGCTGTATCTGATAATCCTGAAGATTCACTGTATTACAGGTTTTCGTCTACTTATGCCAGCTGGGATCTTGGTTTTAGCGATACACGGCCCTTTCCCAGCGATAGCTCCGATAGCAGAAACGGCCCCATGCACCTGAATGGTCATTCGGGGCTTATTTCTGTAAACGCCAGCTACGGAATAAGTGGTGAATACTTTTATTCGGTTACTGTTGAGCAATGGAGGAATCATCAACTTCTTTCTGAAATTTTTCGGAGTAATTTTATAGTGGTTGATTTTAGTGATACCATTAATGTTGCCCCAAGTTTAGCTATTGATACCAGTATGTTTAATGTAACCCGATCTGGTAAAACGTACAAGGCATATCCTGAAGTAGGGGATTCGTTAATCTTTGATATTGCAGCTACTGATGCCGGCTTCAATACAGGTAGTCAATCGGCTCAAATGATAACTTTTTCGGCACAGGGAATGGCCCTTGATAGTTCCTGGGGCGCTCAAAACTCATTTATTAATAAGGCATCTATAACGCCTATAGCTCCGCAAATTGGTTTTTCAGATTCAATACAAAACTCTGTTCAGTTTATATGGGTGATTGCTCCTGAACATTTTAGGCGCAATAATTCCATTTATCATTTTCATTTTAAAGCGGCCGATGATCAGTGCCCCTATGTTGGGGTTTCAAACATAGTGTTGGAAGTACACTTGCGGGAATCAGTAAGAATAGATCAGGACACTATTTTTATATGTGCAGGAGATAGCGTTCAATTGAACGGTGCGTCTTCCTCTCTAAACTATTTATGGTCACCCAGTCTAAGCATATCGGCAGATAGTATTGCTACTCCAACCGTATGGCCGTCTACATCAGGTTACTATTACCTTACTGATCCTGCTAACCTTTCCTTAAGGGATTCTGTTTACATATCGGTCAGTCAACAAGGTACATTCAACCTTGGGTTTAATGGTGGTCAACTTACATTAACCGATAGCGCAAATACCACTACTCGGGTTTGGTATTACAACGGTATTCCTTTTAGCTATCCTTATGATACACTAAGTCCTTTTGGTTTGGGAGATTATTATGTGGTGGCAAAATCAGGTGGCTGTCAATACATTTCCGATACAGTGAGTATCACTTCGGGCAGTGTGCTTTCCATGACTGAACCCGGAAATGGATTTTATGACACTTTATCCATAAGTAGTGCAGGGAGTATTGGTGTCACTTTTAAGCTGAATTATGCAGCGCAGGTAAACTACTTGTCTCTTCCGGGGATTGTGGATATGGCGGGAAAGGCCAACCAATATGACTTTAATCTAAAGGTTTATGATACAGATAGTTTTCTGGAAATATTCAATAAGGATATTGTATTGAATCAACCAGTAAATGGTTTATTAAAAATTGATATCAGTGGACTTCCCCTACAAGCCAATACACGCTACACTATTGGTATAAGTGGCGATACAGGTTTTGCTTTTAGTCTAATTAAGTATATGCAGTATCCGGCCACTCCGTACAATGTAGGTCTTGATGTTTGGACCAATGGTTATGGCCCTCATCGTCAATTTCCGCTTTCAGCTATACCTGGTATTTATACTCTTCCAATTTCTTTGGGAATTGATAGAACGGTAAGTCTGAGTGAGATTTCCGAAAGTATCTGGAGCATTTACCCTAATCCCGCTAAGGAGCAAATACAGATTGTAGGAATGAATGGTGGGGAGAGCGTTGAGCTAATGGACATGAGCGGAAAACTGGTGAGGACAGTTAAGCTAGCTGAAGATCAAACTGAAATAACTGTAAGCCGCAATGACGTGCCATCAGGTTTATACTTTATTAAAGTTCAGTTTGAGAATAGTACTTCGGTAAAGAAGGTGTTATTTGAGTGAATTCTTAATCTTCTGCAAAGTATATTTGTAAGAATTAATACTCAAACTGACTATTGCTAATGCGTTACTTCCTTTTTTGTGCCATTTTGTTCTTTTCAATTTCCTCTAGTGCAACGCACATTATAGGAGGGAATATTACGTGGGAATGTGTGGGAACTAACCAATATATTTTCACATTAGAAGCTTACAAGGATTGTTCGCTTAATTCCGCAACCTTTACTTCTACTCAAATAATCAGCGGCCCGCAGGGTAATATCACGGTAAATCTGGCGAGTGTTGAGAGTATGGTTATTTCCTGCTATGCCGATAGTAATAGATGTGGCTTCACTAATCCTGCAGCATCGGAACTTTGGACTTACAAAAGTTTACCAATTATTCTTTATGGAACTCCGCCACCTGCTGGTTGGGATTTTACTTTTGAACTATGCTGTCATCCTGTAACTGTGAATACTGGAAATCTAACAGGGGTTTTAATCAGATCGAAATTTTATAATGATAGGGCAAGTGGCGGTTATTCTTCTCCATACTTTATTTCAAACCCCTTACAACATATTACGCCAGTCATTAAAAGTATTAGTACCATGGCTGAGTCTCCACAAGTTGGTGATTCTTTGCATTATCGTTTTGCTCAACCTCTTGATGTAGGGAATACATCTAAAATATTCACAGCAGGGTATTCTTTTGACAATCCTTTTCCAAACCAAAACACAGACCCAGCCAATGGTGCCGTTAGTTTAAATGCCCAAAATGGATTGATAACGTTTGATTCAAAAGTGGGTTCTAATGGAGTTTATTATTATACGACAGTTGTAGAACAATGGCGAGGTAGAGTTTTGGTTGCTGAAATTTATCGAGACGCGGTGGTAAATATTGAATTTGGTGGCATAGCAAATAATATCCCATCAGTAATTTTGGATACTAACTCCTACCCCGTAGTAAAACGCAATGGAAATGCTTACTTCATAAATGCAGTTCCTGGAGATACTTTGAACTTCAATATTGTAGCCAACGACAATGATCTTTTAGCGGGTACCAATAATTTACAGGAAATCACTTTTTCGGCTCAAGGACAAGCCTTGGATACAACCTGGGCTGACCCAAATAACTACGCTAATAAAGCTACGTTTACCCCAGTTACACCCCAGTTAGGTTTTACAAGCACAATAAAAAATGAAGTTAAATTTAATTGGGTTGTAGGGAAGGAGCATACATCTGGGTACTCAACGCGTCACTTTTTTAATGTGCAATTTGCGGATAATCAATGTCCAACTGTAGGTGTGAAAAACATAATATTACAGGTTAATATTATTGACAAAATAGTTTCTCTGGATGAAAACGAAGAACCCACTTGGAGCATTTACCCAAATCCCGCCACGGAGCAAATACAGATTGCTGGATTGAGTGGTGCCTCTACCATTGAGCTACATGATGTAAATGGTAAAGTGGTGCGGACAATCTTCTTGAAAAAAGATCAAACGGAAGTGAGCCTGACTCGAAATGAGTTGGCTTCTGGCCTATACTTCATCAAAGTTCAGTTTGAGAATAGTACCTCTGTAAAGAAGGTGTTGTTTGAGTAGATAATCATATCAATAATTTAAAGTCCTCTGGTTTTGGTTGCTTTTGACTAAGGCCAGAGGATTTTTTTATTGCAATAAATCTATCCCCTCCAAAAGCACTTTGCAGGCAAGTTTGATGTCTTGTTCAGCAATGTTAAGGGGAGGGCTTAATCGAATGGCATTATCGCAGAAAAGGAACCAATCAGAGATTACTCCATTATCCAGACAATGTGCGATTACAGTTTGTACATTTTCAAACGTGTCCAGTTGTACAGCCAGCATTAGTCCCTTACCTCTTACTTCCTTTATTTTGGAATGCACCAGCAGCTTCCTGAATAACTTTACTTTCTTAGGAACTCCTGTTGCAAGTTTATCATCTAATATCACATTCAGGCAAGCCAGAGATGCAGCACACGAAACAGGGTGTCCGCCAAAGGTGGTAATGTGCCCCAGTATCGGATTTTCCTTAAAGTGATCCATCAATTTTTTAGAGGCTATAAAAGCCCCAATTGGCATACCACCGCCCATACCCTTGGCAAGCGTAATAATATCTGGTTTTACGTTGTAATGTTGATGAGCAAAGAGTTTCCCCGTGCGGCCAAAGCCAGTTTGTACTTCATCAAATATGAGGAGCGCTCCGGTTTCCTTGCACCTTTGGCGGAGAGCAATCAGGTAACCCTCTGCAGGTGGAATATAGCCGGCTTCACCCTGTACAGGCTCCACCATTACAGCAGCTGTTTTAGTTGTGATTTGCTCTAAATCTTCAATGGAATTGAACTCGATGCTTTTTGTTCCAGGCAGCAGTGGTCTAAATCCCCGCTTAAATTCTTCATCACCAATAATGCTAAGCACACCTTGCGTACTGCCATGGTAGGCCTTTTTCATACTGATGATTTCCGTGCGTCCTGTAGCGCGTTTGGCTAACTTCATGGCGCCTTCATTGGCCTCGCTACCCGAATTCACAAAGTAGGTGGACTCAAATCCCTTTCCTAAAACTTCAGAAAGCTTTTGCGCCAGTTTAACCTGTGGGGATTGAATATACTCGCCATACACCATAAGGTGTAGATAGGCGTCAGTTTGGTCTTTAATGGCTTTTACCACATTGGGGTGGCGATGCCCAATGCTACTTACAGAAATGCCTGAAATAAGATCCAAGTACTTCGTTCCATTCGGATCAAAAAGGTAAGAGCCTTCGGCCTTTACAATTTCAAGCCCCATGGGGAAATCAGTGGTTTGAGCAAGGTGCTGAAGGAAAAGCTGTCTCTGTGTTAATGCCATCCCGCAAAGGTAAGTTTGCTATATAAACTTGTAGAGTACAAAAGCATAAAGGAAAAACCGCAGAAAACGGCTAAGGGCAACAATGAGGTAATTTTTAAAGGGATACTCAACCATACCGGCCACCACACTTACCGGAGAAAAGGGAAGGGGAGTAAGAGCAGAAATAAAAATTACCAGTCCGCCATATTTCCGAAACGTTTTAAACTGCTCCGAAAACTTGATGTGAACCCATTTCTTCACTCGCTTTAAGCGATGAAGTTGAGTGCCGATGTACCATGAAATAATGCCTCCAATGTAGGAGACGAGCGCCAGGATAAACACCATTAAATAGGAGTAATCAAGGCTTTTTGCCCACAGGATGTACATATCTGGCGGTAGTATTCCTGTAAAGCACTCGCTAATAAATAGGGTGGCAACTATAAGCCAGTTGGGGAGGCGAGAAAAAATGAGTTTCTCTATCTGCTCTAAATCAATAATGTAATTGAATACAAACCAGGCGCTAAGTGCAAACAGGCTAAGCCCTATCACCAAACGGATTAGGTTTTTACCAATAAACCGGTATCTGCCTGTACGTTTAAAGTAATAGTGATACCTGGAGCTCTTTTGGTAAAAAGTGCGTTCCAGGTTCTTTTGCTTATTTCGGTCACTCTTGCTGATAGGGAGAAAGGGGTTAGAGTTAGTTTCTAAACAGTGCCTGACTAATAAAGGTTGTCAAAATTACTACAATGCCTTGCAATGTTTATTTTTAGCGCCAAAATCATTTTGTTAATGGCTACAACTAAAAGTAAGCAGAGCATATTTTCTATTATCATCCTGGCATTGTTCATTCTGCTTCCATTGGTCAAAGTTTCCACATTGGTAGATCACACGCTTACTTCGCGCCAATTTTTAGGCTCCATAGCTGTTGGTGCGCTCCTCATAGCAATTATACTAAAAGGGCCTAAAAACCCATTACCGTTAGGTTTACTGTCTATAAGCTTTGTAGGCTTTTTGGTTTTAAATTTCATTTCAGTATCCAATGCCATTAACCCGGTAGAGAGCTGGGCAACGATTACCCGTTATCTGCTGATGTTCTCATTTTTAACGGCTCTACTGTATTTACTTCATACCAAAAGTATTACTGCCATTGACCTGATTCGGTCTATAGTGCTTTTTGGCGCTGCCGCAGGATTAATCACCTTATTCAACTTGCTTCAAGCACTTGGAAGCGGAGAATTCTTTACCGACATCTATACCGTAAAAGGAAATTTTGCCCATAAAAACCTGCTTTCATCCGCATTGATGCTGGCTTTGCCATTTGTGATAATGGGGGCTGCAGTATTAGATGGAGCCTGGAAAAAGAGCTCACTGGTACTAGTGTTTCTTTTGGTGATAGAAATATTTGTACTGAGAACCCGTGGAGTTTGGCTCTCCGTTTTCATTGCCACATTCACTTCAACCGTTTTGTTTTTTATCCTCAGGAAAAAGGCGGTGGCCAATGCCAAATTTCCATTTAAATTGGTAGGATTAGGTGCCGGAATAGCTGTGCTTCTATTGGTGGTTCTGTTTTCTGCCTCTGGCGTACAAGAGAGTGTTTCGGACACTACCAACCTTGATAAACGTATCATTTTTTGGGAGAATAGTGTGGAGATGGTAAAGGAGCATCCCCTTACGGGAGTGGGTGCCGGCAACTGGAAAATCAACTTCCCAAAATATGGACTTGGAGGACTGGATTACAACGTGGTTCAGGGAATTACTCATGTTCAGCGCCCGCATAATGATTACCTGTGGGTGATGACGGAATCGGGAATATTGGGCTTTATTTTCTTCATCGGGATATTTGTTTTCGCCTTTTGGCGCCTGGCAGCGAACTTCAAAACCATTACTTCTAAAGAAGATATGGCCATTGACTTGGCCCTGGTATTTGGTTTGCTCAGCTATCTCGTATTCTCCATCACTGACTTTCCCCTGGAAAGAACCAGCCACAACTTTTTACTTATGGCACTGCTGGCCTTGATTTTTAGAAAAGGCTTACCTGCTAGTAAAATCAATTTGGCAGGCAAGGGCTGGGCTATAGTTCTTTTGGGCGCGGTTGTATTCTCCCTTACGGTGAGTTATTACCGCATGGAGGGTGAAAAGCACAGTGTGAAAGTTTTAGAAGCCAATGCCCAGCGCAATGCCCAAGGCATAATACCTGAGGCCGAAGAAGCAATAAATCCATTTTATAACATGGATAATTTTGCCAATCCACTGTACTATTATAGCTCACTAGGTAAGCTTGTTTTACAAAGGCCAGAGGACGCCTTACAAGACGGCCTTATGGCATATGATGTGGCTCCGTACAACATTATTACCCTAACCCAAATGGGCAATGTGTATAAAACCAAAAAGGAGTTTGACGAGGCCATTCGCTACTATAATTTGGCTACCGATATTTCTCCAAACTATGAAATCGGCCGGTTTAGCAAAGCTGAATTGTATCTGAATGAAAATAAGTATGTGGAGGCTATGAAGGAGCTTTGGGTACTAAATCCAAAAACCGCTGATCCAAGAATGAAGAAGCAGCTGCCTTATACCATGCAGCAACTTTATGCTACCCGGGCAGAGCATGGGCAGTTTAAGGGGCTTATGGGATATATGGATGGTAAAAACCTGAAAACCCCTGAGGATTACATTCAGCTTTTTGATGAGTTTGTGCGGTCAGGTTCTAAGTCCTAATCCACAAAGTAGTTTTAGGGCACTTGTTTTTACAGATTTGGAGCCACAGCGTGCATAGTACTTTCTGGCGTCAGCCATGTTTCCCCTTTTATGGTGGAAACGCGCCACTTCCCAATACTTTCTTTTAATGGCTTTTTCAAAAAGGCCGGCTCCAAAGTCTTCATTGGTATAAAAATGCTTCAGTACCGCTGTCACATTTCTTAGGTGCCTTTCAATATCAGTACTCATTCCACCTGTTTCCCTGTAAAAGGTTAGGGAGTGAGTAAGCCTTTCAAAAATGATATCATCCTTCATCATGGATATCCACACAAATAAGTCTTCAGCACCATGATAATCAGGGTTTTCAGAAAACTGATACTTGCGGAAGAGATAGGTTTTACCGACCGTAGCCGAAGGTAAAATGGGATTACCCTTAATTAGCAGTTCCTCAATGTTGTTTACTTGATGGCAGGGCCTTCTTCGTTTTTTGCCAAGCCCAAAGGTTATTACAGGGTGATAATAAATATCGGCAGCCTTTTCCTGGATGCCATTGGCAATTAACTCAAGTTTTTGTGGAGCCCAGTAATCATCAGCATCCAAAAATGCCACCCACGCATGTGAGGCCTTTGCTGTGCCTTGGTTTCGGGCATTACCCAAACCCCCGTTTTTTTGATTTATAAGAGAAACATCAAGGTCAGAATTCTCACGAATCCATTCATCACATAATTCGTAACAATTGTCTGTAGATCCATCATTTACCAAAATCACCTCAAACTCCCGCCACGTTTGGGCGCGTACACTATCTAATGCTTGCGGCAAAGTGGCAGCGGCATTATAAATAGGTATTACTATGGAGAATTGCGGTTTCAATATTCAAAGTATTTTCCGGGGAACAGTCGTTTACGAATGTCTTTTGCGGGCTTAAGTAACCCAAGGGAGCGCACAATCCAACGGGCCCAAATAAAAAGGTACGTATATATTATGTGAAGGGATATCCATTTCTTGTATTTCCTGAAAAAGCGATACAGCCTGAGGTTTACCTTAAAATTCCAGCCATTCCATTTTTGGCGCGGTAAGCTGCCTATCCACCAATGTGAAATTCGGCTCAATGCATGATCGGCATTTGCAGTACTATCGGGTACGTTATCTCTAATAAAGTTGTTGATTCTTATAATTTCTTCATACACGGTACCATCTACATTGGCCCGCTGCCGTTGTGTGTGTTCGTGTACTCTAAAGTAGTTCAATAACTCCGGAGTAAAGGCCAGATCATTTTTTGCCAGAAGGCGGGCATATAAAAACCAGTCTCCATTGAGTTTCATGGTCATATCTGCCATTCCCGCTTCTACAAAGGCACTTTTTCGGATTAAGGCCCCACTGGCATTGGGTATGGGATTATGGAATAACAGCCATTCTTTACAGGCTTCTTTTCCACTTTTTACAAATGGCTTTTGCCATGCATCACTTTCGTAAATAAATTCAAGATTTATTTGGTAACTGTTTTTGATTTCGCCCTGTTCATCCACCAAATAGGTTTGGCAATACGCTATGCCGGCATTGGGATTTTCATCCAACAGCGGAACCAGGGTTTCCAATAGTTTAGGATCACAAAAGTCATCACTTTCCGCAAACCATAAGTATTCACCTTTCGCCAGTTCGGTTCCTTTGTTCCATTGTGCAAAGGGGCTGCCGGAGTTCTTCTCGTTAAAATAGGTTTGAATTTCAGGATTCTCAGCCGCGTAAGAACTAATAATTTCTCTGCTGTTGTCCGGTGAGCAATCATCTAATATTATCAACTCAAAATCGCGGAAGGTTTGTGCAAGCACACTCTCTATACGCTTTGGCAGATAAAGGGCATGATTATAATTCGGTATTATAACGGATACCTTGG
>CAXBJE010000083.1:0-10048 GCA_963975525.1 uncultured Owenweeksia sp.
AAATTCTGAAACCAAGGAGAAGTCGGTTTTTGTAATCTCAAAGGCAGCGAATTTTCAATCGGTAATAGATAAAAACGAAGAGGTTACAGCTGTTTTAGATGGACTTAGAGAATCGGGTGTTGCCAATTCGGTAGTTTCCTTAAACCACATTTTTCCAACAACAGTTGAGGTTAAGGATAGAAGTAAAGTTTGGAATGAGAGAATTAGACTTGGCAATTCCAATCTCATTATTCAGGATTTTAAGCAGCAAAGCACAAATGTGGGGATGAAGGCCGAAAGCTTCTCCCAATTTTATGATTTGCTTACGCTAGAAGTAAAACCGGAATTGAGTTACCCGAAGGAGTTTCTTCAAAGCCCCATTTTTGAAAACTTTTTGGTGTACTCTAATGAAGGGGCTGAGGTAATAAATATTGTAAATTCCACCCCTGAAGGAGTTGCCCAGGTGCAAAGTGCCCTGGAAGGCACTGATGCCATAGTGGTTGATAAAACCCTTATGGCTAATAGCCTTGTTGAGGTGGTTAAGGATAACTTCAATCTTATCCTCCTCATTACTACCAGCCTGGTTTTCCTTACCCTGCTAATTAATTATGGACGTATAGAATTGGCCCTGATGACCTTTTTACCCATGGTGGTGAGTTGGTTTTGGATATTGGGAATCTGCGGGCTGTTTGATATTCGCTTTAACTTCATCAATGTACTTATCACCACCTTTATTTTTGGATTGGGAGATGACTTCTGCATTTTTGTTTCTGATGGTTTGCTGAGTAAGTACAAACTAGGTAAGGACAAATTATCTTCCTACCGAAGCTCCATAATACTTTCCACGGCCACCACCATAATTGGTACAGGGGTTTTGCTGTTTACCAAGCACCCGGCTTTACAATCCATTGCCCTGCTTTCCGTTATTGGGATGCTTTGTATTTCATTTGTTTCGCTTACCCTTCAGCCTATAATTTTTCACTTTACAGTAGAAAAGCGCAAGGAGAAGAAACTAGCCCCGCTAACGCTTTTCATTATCATCACAACCATAATTTCCTTTGGTTATTTCGCAGCGGGATGCATCTTGGTTACACTTTTAATTCCGGTGTTTTACATTCTTCCCTTCCCTAAAAAGCCAAAGCGCAGGATGTTCAGTTTTATAATGAGCAAGTTTGCAGGATCAGTAATTTACCTGATGGTGAATGTGCGGAAGCAGGTTATCAATACCTCAAAAGAGGACTTTAAAAAGCCTGCCATTATTATTGCCAACCATCAGTCTTTTGTAGATATCCTGGCCATATTGATGCTAAACCCCCGCATCGTAATACTAACCAACAAATGGGTTTGGAACTCCCCCTTATTTGGGTGGGCCGTGCGCTATGCCGGTTTCCCAACGGCCAATAACGATTTGGATGATAACCTGTCTACGATTGAAGAAAACCTTAAACAGGGCTATTCCATTGCCATTTTCCCGGAAGGAACACGAAGCGTGGATGGGAGCATTAAGCGTTTCCATAAAGGAGCTTTTCTACTGGCCGAAAAGTATAACCTTGATATAATTCCTGTTTTACTTCACGGCTTTAACTATACCATTCGTAAATCAGATTATACCTTGTTAAGTGGTCATCTTACCATAAAAATTATGGATAGGATTGCTCCTGATGATACAAGCTTTGGAGTGGGATATAGAGAAAGGAGTAAGGTAATTTCAAAGTTTGTGAAAAGTGAATTTGAGAAATTGCGTAAGGAGGAGGAAACCACAGAGTACCACCATGATGCGGTAATGGCCAATTACATTTATAAGGGCCCCATATTGGAGTGGTACGTGCGGATTAAGATGAAGCTGGAGAACAACTTCGAGAGTTTTCATCAATATACTCCAAGAGAAGGCTTGGTATACGATATAGGTTGTGGTTATGGTTATTTGAGCTATATGTTGCACTTTACCAGCCCTGGCAGAAAGATTGTTGGACTTGATTATGACAGTGAAAAAATTACGGTAGCTGCCGAATGCTATGCAAAAAATGAGGACGTTACATTTGCCATGGCCGATTTAAACTCCTATCAGGTTGAACCAGCTAATTGCTACATAATAAAGGATGTACTTCATTATCTGGAAAAACCAAGACAACTTGAAATATTGGAAAGTTGTGCTAGCGAGCTGATAGGGAAAGGGACCATAATTGTTAGAGATGGGTTTGTAAATCAAACCAAGCATAAAACAACCCAATTTACGGAGGTGCTATCTACTAAGTTGTTTAAGTTTAACAGGGCAGATAACGAGCTTACATTTTTAAAAGAAGCCATGCTTTTTGATCTTGCTGAAAAGCATAACATGCGCATAAACAGGGTAGATACAAACAAAACCAGCTCTAACCGCACCTATGTTTTAGAGAAGAATTGAATATGGACGAAACGAACAAATACGATTTTGTAATTATTGGTAGTGGGTTAGGAGGTTTAGAGTGCGCTTTTATTTTAGCTTCCGAAGGGTACTCTGTTTGTGTGTTGGAAAAGAACCATCAGTTGGGTGGCAATTTGCAGGTGTTTAGCAGGGATAAGGTAATTTTTGATACCGGTGTACATTATATAGGAGGGCTTGATGAAGGTCAAAATCTAAACCAACTCTTTAAGTATTTTGGGTTGATGGATAAGGTTAAACTCCTGAAAATGGATGTGGACAAGTTTGATGTTATCAGTTTTGATGGTGACCAAACAGAGTACTACCACGCCCAGGGTTATGACCGTTTTGCGGAGTCTCTCATTCGCCAATTTCCTGAGGAGGAGAAGGCCATCAGGCAATACTGCAGCACTATTCAGGAAGTGTGCAGTCACTTCCCGCTATATACCTTAAAATACAGTACAGATAGTCATTTGGAAGATGACGTACTTAGTGTGGGAGTAGTGGATTATCTGGAACGATTAACGAATAATGAAAAACTGAGAAGTGTATTGGCGGGCACAAATCTGCTATATGCTGGCTACAGCGATAAAACTCCTTTGTACGTTCATGCTCTTGTAATCAACTCCTATATTGAAAGTTCATACCGCTGTATAGATGGTGGATCTCAGATAGCAAAATATCTCGCCAAGCAAATTAGAGAAATGGGTGGTGAAGTGATGAAGCACAAAAATGTAGTGTCTTTTGAATATGAAGGCGAGAACATTAGTGCCGCAGTTACTGATAAAGGAGAACGGTTCTATGGAAAAACATTTATTTCAAATGCCCATCCCCAGGCCACCGTGGCTATGGTGGAGGAGGGGCGTATGCGGAAAGCTTATACAAACCGCATTAATGATATGGAAAATTCCATATCCACCTTTATTGTAAGTATCACTTGCAAGCCCAACACCTTTAAGTATAGAAACTACAATTATTACCACCATGCAACCACAGATGTATGGTCAGCGATAGATTATGATCCGTCAGATTGGCCAACGGCATATATGTTAAGCACGCCAGCGCATGGTGAAGATGATGAGTATGCCAAGGGGGTTATCCTTGTTACTTATATGCGTTTTGAGGAATTTGAAGAATGGAAGGATTCTCATAATACCATTGCTGAATCTGAGGAAAGAGGGGAGGCCTATAAAGCATTTAAGAAGGAAAAAGAGCAAAAGGTAATAGACTTTGTATCAAAAAAATTCCCGGATTTAAAAGACAGTATAAACAACGTATATAGCAGTACACCACTTACGTTTCGCGATTACATTGGTAACGTAGATGGAAATTTATATGGAGTGGTTAAAGATTTCAAATCACCATTAAAGTCCTTTATTACACCCAAAACAAAAATTCCTAATCTGTTCCTAACCGGCCAAAATATTAACCTGCACGGCATATTGGGGGTAACCATTAGTGCCCTTGTAACTTGCTCCGAGTTTGTGGATAAAAAGGCCCTACTCGAAAAAATTAAACGGGCCTAAGGCCTACTGAAGAAAATGACGAATTGTGACGTATTAGTTATTGGAGCAGGTCCGGCAGGAACATTGGCCGCGGCTATTCTTAAGGACAAAGGCTGGGATGTGAGGATTTTGGAAAAGCAAAAATTTCCAAGGTTTGTAATTGGTGAAAGCCTTTTGCCACGCTGTATGGATCACCTTAGGGAGGCCGGATTACTTGATGCTGTGGAGGCAAAGAATTTTCAGAAGAAGATTGGAGCTCGCTTTGTGAAAAACGGGGCAATCTGTGATTTTAACTTTTCAGAGCAATTTACGGAGGGCTCAACCTGGACATGGCAAGTGCCACGGGCGGAATTTGACATGACCCTTGCAAAGGCGGTAGCCGATAAAGGTGTTCCAGTGGATTTTGAATGTTCGGTTGAAGATATTGAGTTTGGTAAAAGTCATCAAATAACCACTTATACCGATGCCAGCGGAAATAGCCAAACCTTACATAGCAGGTTTATTGTTGATGGTAGTGGCTATGGCCGGGTTATCCCAAAAATATTAAAGCTCGATAAGCCTTCCACATTCCCGCCAAGGGCAGCCATTTTTGCACATGTAAAGTTTGATGCCAGAACGGAGGAGTCAAGAAGGATTGATATTGTAACCATAACAGATAGGATGTGGGCATGGATTATTCCATTTTCGGATGGCCGCACTTCTGTGGGATTTGTTGGTGAATTGGATTGTTTTAATGGGATGGGAACTTCTCCGGAAGAGAAGTTTCAACATTGCATTGGAATGAATGATTACGTGAGTAAGAAGTTGGGGAGCATTGAATTTACAATGGAACCCAAAGAGATTTCAGCCTATTCTATCTCAGTTGAAAAGTTTTACGGAGAGGGCTTTGTGCTAACGGGAAACAGTACTGAATTCTTAGACCCCGTTTTTTCGTCAGGCGTAACCTTTGCCATGGAATCTGGAGTAACAGCGGCAAAGTTGATTGATCGCCAACTGAAGGGAGAAACAGTAAACTGGGAAGAAGATTATGTAAAATATATCCAGAAAGGGGTGGATACTTTCCGCTCCTATGTTAAGGGATGGTATGATGGCAGCCTTCCTGCTATATTCTTTGCAGAAACAGCCCTGCCTGCATTTAAGGAACAAATTTGTTCGGTATTGGCAGGTTATGTTTGGGATGATACCAATCCGTTTGTGAAAAAACACAACCGAATTCTTACCACCTTATCCAAGGTGGTTTCCATTATTGATGAAGATAAGTAGCGCTGGGTTATTCCGGGCTGCTTGAGAATTTATGATCTACCAATATGCTCTGAATAGAAGCTGATTTGGTAAGTTTTGGAAACAACTCAAAAAAGAACATCCTTCTGTCTGGGTTTAAATCTAAAGCCTTTTTGAAGTATATGTCCGCTTCGTCACTCTCCTGTAAAGTGTACAAATAGCCGCTCAACCGGTAATTTATTTCCGCAGAATCAGGATTGAGTTGTTGCCCCTGATAAAGTACTTCCATACCTTCATCAAACTCGCATAAGTCAAACAGTAACTCAGCGTAGTCAATAAACACATCAGGCTCAATGTAGCCAAGCTCCAGCATTTTGCTGTAGATAACTTCAGCCTCATTCAGCATGCCGGCACGCTTGTGAATTTCCGCACTGGTAAACAAGTAATCTGGATTATCAGAATCCAGCTCAAGAGCTTTATCAATAAAGTATATCGCCTCTGAGCCGGAGTTTTCCTCATCCTTAATAAGGGCAAGTTCATAAAAGGCTTCATCTAAATCCGGGTCTTCCTGAATGGCTTTAGTAAGGTAGCTCAAGGCCTTATCTGGTTTAAACAGATTTAGGTAGCACATCCCTATTTTATAATAGGAAAAGCCCGTTGGCCCTTCAAATTCAAAGCTAGCCATGTAGGCTTCTGATGCTTCCTGATAACGGTAGGTACGTTCTAAAATCCTGGCCTTTTCGTAGTAAGCGGCAGTAAAGTATTCATCAATTAATATGGCGTAGTCAATAGAGCGGATGGCGCTATCAAACTGCTTTTCCTTGGCCTGAAGAATTCCCAAGTGATACCAACCAACTTCGCTGTAAGGGTTTTTATCTGTGAATTTGTGGAAGTAAGTTATCCCTTCTTCACCAAGTTCCAAAAGGTCAAAGCATAAGGCAATGTTGTAAACCGCAATTTCATCCTCAGGATTTTCATCAAGCGTAAGCTTAAGGTACTTCAGAGCTAACTCATAGTTACCTAAAATCTGATGTTCGATAGCCAGCATCGGCCACACCTCTTCGGGGTATTCCGATTTTTTAAGTGCCAGTTTATAATATTGAATTGCTTTTTGATGCTTTCCCTGTTTGCTGAAAATCGCAGCTCTGGTCATGTACAAGTCATAGCTCTCAGGCTCCAGTATTTCCAGTTTATCCAACTCCCTTTGGGCAAGTTTTAATTTATCCGAAGCAGTAAAATACTGTGCTTTTCTAACCATAAAATTGCTGCACGAAGGATGCTGTGCTGCACCCATTTCTACAGCATGTATGGCGCGGGTTATTTTACCACGCTCATAGTAGTAGTCTGAAATAGCTTCAAATTCTTCAACATCAAAAAACCACTCTTCCTTTTGTTTAAGCATCTGCTCAAACCGGCTGATCAGCGGAAGTAGGTTCTCGATATATCCCTCTTGGTCGTCATCGTCTTCAAACATGGCAAACAGGTATTTGGATTACCTAAATGTATTTATTCCTGCTGTGGCAAAAGTAGAGCCACAGTTGAGGTTTTACACAAATTAGTTAACATCAGTTTTATTTTAGACTTGCCCTTTAGCACAAGGTTGGTTAAAACATTGTGAGTTACTTTGGTATTCAGCCCTTTATCTGCGGGCTTAAGCTTAGGTCAATTCATATCTTTGCCACTTTAACGAAATTTAGACCCAAGTATTTAATGACGCTAATAAAATCTATTTCAGGAATTAGAGGTACCATAGGAGGAAAATCAGGGGACAACCTGACACCGCTGGATGCAGTAAAGTTTGCTTCAGCTTATGGAACATGGCTTAAATCCCGCCACAGCGGAAAGCTTAAAGTGGTGATTGGCCGCGATGCCCGCCCATCAGGTGCCATGATTCAGTCATTGGTGCAAAACACGTTGGTTGGACTTGGGATAGATATTATTGACCTTGATCTTTCAACCACGCCAACCGTGGAAATGGCAGTTGTTTTTGAGGAGGCCAATGGCGGTATTATTCTAACGGCTTCTCACAACCCTGTAGAGTGGAATGCCCTTAAATTGCTTAATGAAAAAGGCGAATTTCTAAGTGGAGATGACGGAAAAGCCATTTTGGACATCGTAGAAAAAGATGATTATGATTTTGCTGAGGTGATGGAATTGGGTACTGTTACCCAAAATACTGATTCCTTAGAAAAGCATGTGGATGCCATACTGGCATTGCCCTATATAGAAACTGATAAAATTAAAGCCGCTAACCTAAAAGTTGCTATTGATGCGGTGAACTCTACTGGGGGAATCGCCATACCTTATTTATTAAAGAGGTTGGGTGTAACCCAAATTGAGGAACTATACTGTGAGCCTAATGGTAAGTTTCCTCATAACCCTGAGCCGCTTGAGGCGCACCTGGGAGATATTATGAATCTTGTAAAAGACAAAGGCTGCGATGTAGGTGTAGTGGTTGACCCGGATGTGGACCGCCTTGCACTTATTAGTGAGGATGGAAAAATGTTTGGTGAGGAATATACATTGGTTGCTTGCGCAGATTATTTATTGCCAAGGAAGCCGGGCGCAGTTGTTAGCAATCTTTCTAGCAGCCGTGCTTTGCGCGATTTGGCGGCAAGGCATGGTTCTGAATATTTTGCAAGTGCGGTTGGTGAGGTAAATGTAGTTACCAAAATGAAGGAGCAAAACGCGGTACTTGGTGGTGAGGGTAACGGAGGCGTAATTCTTCCGGATCTGCATTATGGAAGAGATTCATTGGTAGGCGTGGCCCTTATACTATCCTTGCTGGCTACTTCAGGTAAAAAGATGAGTGAGCTACGTGCTTCCTATCCGGAGTATTATATGGCTAAAAACAAAATTCAGCTTGAAGCTGGAATGGATGTGGATGGCCTTTTGAAAGAGGTTGAAGCAAAATACGCTAGTGAGCAGCTTTCTACTATTGATGGTGTAAAAATTGACTTTGAAAACGAATGGGTTCACTTGCGGAAATCAAATACTGAGCCCATCGTTCGTGTTTATACTGAAGCGATATCTCCTGCCAAGGCAACGGAGCTGGGAGAAAAGTTTGTGGATGAAATGAGTTCCATGGCTAAATAGTTAATCCTAAAATCATGCAAACCGTACCAATAAAAGAAACCAGAATCAGTGACTCTGGACTTGAACAATACTTTGAGAAGTTCAGGAAAAACATTACCGGTATTGACCAAACTTTTACGGGGCCATTTGGCGAAAAGAAAATACTATATGCTGACTGGATAGCCAGTGGTAGATTGTATGCTCCCATTGAAAGCATGATGGCTGAGACCATTGGCAAGTACGTGGCCAATACTCACACTGAAACATCTTTCACTGGTTTGCTTATGACCAAGGCTTATCATGAGGCCAAGCACATCATTAAGAAACATGTGAACGCCAACGATAAGGATGTATTTATCCCTACTGGTACAGGGATGACCGGGGCTGTTTTGAAGTTTCAGCGGATGCTGGGCTTAAAGGTTCCTGAGCAGTTTAATAATCTGGCCAAATTGCCGGAAGAGGATTGCCCTGTGGTTTTTATCACCCACATGGAACATCATTCCAATCAAACCTCATGGTTGGAAACTGTTTGCGAAGTGGTGCATATTCACGCTGATGGCGAAGGTCTGGTGGATGTGAATCACCTGAAGGAGTTGATGGAACAATACAAGAACCGAAAGGTGAAAATAGCTAGTGTTACTTCTTGTAGCAACGTTACAGGTATTAGCACACCTTATCATGAAGTTGCCAAGGTAATGCACGCCAATGGCGGACTGTGTTTTGTTGATTTTGCCTGCAGTGGCCCTTACGTTGATATTGATATGCACCCGGAAGAAGAAGGAGCCTATTTAGATGCCATTTTCTTTTCTCCACATAAATTTTTGGGTGGGCCTGGTACCCCGGGAGTGCTCATTTTTAACTCCAATTTGTATAAGAACAAGATTCCGGATCAACCGGGTGGTGGTACCGTAAGCTGGACTAACCCTTGGGGAGGACATAAATACTTTGATGATATTGAAACCCGTGAGGATGGCGGCACACCAGGGTTTTTGCAAACCATAAAAGCAGCACTGGCCATTAACCTTAAGGAGGAAATGACCACTGAAAAAATAAAGGCGAGGGAGCATGAGTTAGTATCTTATGTAATGAACCGATTAGGAGAGCTGAAGGGGTTAAATATTTTGGCGCCCAATATCTCCGATCGCCTTGGTGCTATTTCCTTTTATGTTGATGACTTGCATTACAACCTTTGTGTACGACTGTTAAATGATATGTATGGAATTCAGGTAAGGGGAGGTTGCAGTTGTGCAGGTACTTACGGCCATTATCTTTTAAATGTTGATCCTGATTATAGCCACCAGATTACTGATATGATAGATCATGGTGATTTGTCTGCCAAGCCCGGTTGGGTAAGGTTGTCATTGCATCCTACCATGACGGATGCTGATGTGATTAATATTTGCGATGCCATTGAAGACATAGCGTTAAATCACGGCCAATATGAAAGTGACTATGAGTATGTGCGCTCGGCCAATGAATTTGTGCATAAAAACTTTAAAGGAACCGAAGAACAAATAATAAAAAACTGGTTTGGAAAATAAAAAGAAGATTTACCTCGATAACGCAGCAACAACACCTTTAAGACAAGAGGTAAAGGAGAGAATGATGGAATTATTGGAGGGGCCACACGGCAATCCATCATCTACTCACCAATTCGGACGAAAGTCTAAAATAGTAGTGGAGGAAGCCCGGAAGTATATGGCCAAGGCCCTTAACTGTACTGGTAATGAAATTGTATTTACTTCAGGAGGTACTGAGGCGGATAATGCGGCTATTACTTGTGCTGTACGCGATTTAGGAGTAAAGCGTATTATCACTTCAGCTATTGAACACCACGCTGTTCTGCATACCTCGTCAGCAATGGCCA
>CAXBJE010000084.1:0-10008 GCA_963975525.1 uncultured Owenweeksia sp.
TTTACGCCTTTGCTAACGATGGCCTTAGGAATGTAAAAATCCCAGAACTAAGAAAGAAGTTGAACAAACAAATTGCCAGCAAGCTTAATGTGGATCTGGATTTTGAACTGTAATTAGGCCATGAAAACTGCCCCAGTCACTTTTGATGTTGCCAAAATCCGGAAGGACTTCCCAATACTTGACCAACAGGTTAATGGGTATCCCCTGGTATATTTTGACAACGCAGCCAGCACGCAAAAGCCGCAGGTTGTAATTGATGCATTGAGCACCTATTACAGCACTATCAACAGCAATATTCATCGTGGGGTGCATCATTTAAGTCAGTTGGCCACAGATGCTTATGAGCTTACACGTGAAAAGGTAAGAGCACACCTGAATGCTGAAAAAATCCATGAGATCATTTTCACCAAGGGAACTACCGATGGCATCAACCTGCTTACTACTTCACTCTCCAGAGGGGTGGTAAAAGCTGGCGATGAGATTATCATCTCTGCTCTTGAGCATCATAGTAACATTGTGCCCTGGCAAATGCTATGCGAGCAAACTGGCGCCATCCTTAAGGTTATCCCGATGAATGAAAAGGGGGAACTGATGTTGGATGAGTATCAAAAGTTGCTTTCGGAGAAAACGAAAATTGTGACCTTCAATCACGTGTCCAATGCCTTGGGAACAATTAATCCCGCCAAGGAAATGATCCGTATGGCCCATGAATATGATGCGTGGGTAATGATAGACGGAGCGCAGTCTGTACCACACATGAAAGTTGATGTTCAGGATTTGGATGCCGATTTTTACGTTTTCAGTTCACATAAAATTTATGGCCCTACAGGTGTTGGTATCCTTTACGGGAAGGAAAAGTTGTTAGAGGAATTACCTCCTTACCAAGGTGGTGGAGAAATGATAGCTACGGTAACATTTGAAAAAACCACTTATGCCGATCTTCCACATAAATTTGAAGCAGGCACACCCAATATTGCTGATGGAATCGTTCTGGGTACAGCCCTAGACTATGTGAATGAAATAGGTTTGGATAACATTGCCCAGTATGAAAATGAACTGCTGAAATATGGACAAGAGCAGCTTTCACAATTTGAAAACATGCGGTTTATTGGTGAGGCTAAAAACAAGGCTAGCGTAATTTCCTTTCTTTTAGGTAACATTCACCCCTATGACGCAGGTTCTATTTTAGATAAACTCGGAATTGCCGTCCGCACCGGACATCACTGCACACAGCCCATTATGAATCACTACAATATTCCGGGAACGGTACGCGCATCCTTTTCTTTTTACAATACAAAAGAGGAAATTGACCGATTGGTAGAGGGACTGAAGAAAGTGGAAAGCATGTTGGCTTAAGGCATTTGAAGATTCGATAATTTGAAAATTAAATAGTTGGCAACTTACTCCCGATTTGAAGATTTAGAAATTTGGCAGAAATCCAGAACACTTTGCCAATGGGTAAAAACAGTTGTAGAGACTACTCCTTTAAAATCCAATTATAGATTAAAAGACCAAATAGAAGGTTCCTCCGGTTCAACCATGGATAATATCGCTGAAGGTTTTGAGCGATCCGGTAATAAGGAATTCATCTATTTTCTATTTGTAGCCAAAGGTTCTGCTGGCGAAGTGAGGTCGCAGCTTTACCGCCTTTTAGATAATAGGTACATTTCCCCAGAAGAATTTGAAGAAAAGCGAATGTTTTTAGAGGATCTGAGTCAACAGATTAATCGCTTCATTAATTATCTGAAAAAGTCCGATTATAAGTGTTGGCATTTTAAAGAAGAACAAGCTGAATATGGAAAAGAGGAGCCCAATGATTAATCATCAAATTTTCAAATCATCAAATTTTCAAATCTTACGATGAAATGGATCCTAAAAGCCATAATCCAGAAATTGATTTCGTGGATGCCGGCCAGTCAAAAGATCAACTACCTTTTTCAGAAGCACATTACCAAAGGTGTACAGTTAAGCGATCAGCATTTTAGTGATAAGCTGGGACATGCTACAGACCACCTCAGATTTTATAGTAAATATGGAAAGGAGGTAGAGTTCACGGCTCTTGAGTTAGGCTCAGGCTGGTACCCGGTTATACCCATCGCCTTATTTTTAGGTGGTGCAAAAAGTGTAACCTCAATTGACATTAGCCCATTAATGACAGGCCAAGGAATGCTGGAAACAGCTCAAAAATACCTGAGCTGGTATGAGTCTGGCAAACTGGAAAACCTAAAGCCTTATATAAAACCCGAGAGGCTTTCGGTTTTAAAAGAAATTGCTGAGCAAAAGCCAACTAAGGATGAAATGCTGGTTCAGTTAAACCTAACCCTGCTAATAAGGGACGCCAGAAATACGGGTTTTGAAGAAAGTAGTTTTGATTTGGTGTGCAGCAACAACACTTATGAGCACATCTACTCTGAGATTTTGATTGGCATAATAAAGGAGTTTCAGCGAGTGGTTAAACCAGGCGGAGTAAACAGTCACTTTATTGATATGAGTGACCACTTTGCCCACTTGGACCAAAGCATTACCATTTACAATTATCTCCGCTTTAGTAAAAAACAATGGCGAAGAATTGACAATTCAGTTCAGCCACAAAATCGCCTGCGCCTTTCAGACTATGAAAAAATGTATGCTGGATACAATATTGAAATCCTGGAAAAGGAAATAAGACCCGGCAGTATTGAAGATTTACGAAAAGTAAAACTTGATGCGGCCTATGCCAATTATGATGAAAAGGATGTGGCTATCAGTCATGCCCATCTGATCAGCAGTAAATAGCCATAGTTACAGGCGATACAAAATAGAGTTTGAGAATTGGGCAAAGACTTTCTGTTTCAGACCTTTGTTCAACAAAATAATAGAATGAGCACTATACAGGAAACCCAGCAAGAGATAGTTGAGGAGTTTGAGATGTTTGAAGACTGGATGCAGAAGTATGAATACCTTATTGAATTGGGAAAATCTCTTCCGCTTATTGATGAGCAGTACAAAACGGATGATAACCTGATAAAAGGTTGCCAGAGCAAAGTATGGCTTCATGCGGAAAATGACGGCAATAAAGTTACCTACACTGCCGATAGTGATGCCATCATTACAAAGGGACTTATCGCACTGATGATTCGTTCACTGAGCAATCAAACTCCACAAGAAATTGTGGCTGCTGACATGAGTTTTATAGATAAGGTAGGCCTAAAGGAGCATCTCTCCCCTACCCGTGCCAACGGATTGGTGAGTATGATAAAACAAATGAAGTATTATGCCTTAGCGCTGCAAGCAAGGTAGTTTAAGGTTCAAGGTCAAATGTTTAAAGTTGGCCAACCTTTTACTTTTTTAACTTATAACATTGAACTATTAGTAATGAAAGACGCAGAATTACAAGCCATAGGAGAAAAGGTGGTTGATGTGCTACGCACCATTTACGATCCTGAAATTCCGGTTGACGTATATGAGCTGGGGCTGATATATGATGTTGCCGTGAGCGATGAATGTGATGTTCATATACTTATGACACTTACCTCACCCAACTGCCCGGTAGCCGAAAGTTTGCCGGAAGAAATAAAGGAAAAAACCCGTAGTGTGGATGAAGTGCGGGATGTAGAGGTTGAAATTACTTTTGACCCACCCTGGACTAAAGATATGATGAGCGAAGAGGCAATGCTCGAACTAGGGTTTCTATAAATAAATTTCTAAAAGCTTCTAATCAAGAAGCACTACAATAAATTACATATGCACACTCCAATTGGTATTGACCATATTTCTTACTACGTACCATCACTGTATTTACCAATAGAAAAGCTGGCTAAGGCCCGAAATATTGAGTACGCAAAACTCAACAAAGGTTTAGGTTTACAACAAATGGCCCTGTGTGATGTAGATGAAGATGTAGCTACCATGGCGACCGAGGCTGCTCTGAGACTTATTAGAGACAATAATCTCGATCCCGCTAAAATTGGAAGAATTTATTTGGGAACGGAAAGCGCGCTGGACGCAGCCAAACCCACCGCCAGCTACGTAATGCACATGTTGGAGCAGCAACTGGAGGGAAAGTTTGGTAAACGCGCATTCAAAAACTGTGATGTGCTGGATATGACCTTTGCCTGCGTTGGTGGAGTGGATGCGCTACTTAGCTGTAAAGACTGGATAGCAGCAGGCAATGACAGACAAGCGTTGGTAATTGCAGCAGATCTGGCTAAATACGATTTAGCCTCTACGGGCGAATACACTCAAGGCGCGGGTGCAGTGGCCATGTTAATCTCCAAAAACCCATCGTTGGTTGAAATTAATAATGAGGTGGGTGTTGCCACCGAGAGTGTTTCCGACTTTTTTAAACCCAGAAGAAACTTTGACAAATCTGATTTACTGGTGCAAGCCGCTAAACTTTTAGGTCAACAAATTTCTGAGGAGGAGGCTACAAGCCTTTTAGATTCTACCGAAAATAAATTCTGGGGACACCCGGAAAAGACCGTTGATATTTTTAGAGAAGAGCCCGTATTTGATGGGCAATACTCCAACAGCTGCTATCAAAACAGAATTTTTGAGGCCTTGGATCACTTGACTTCGTTAGCTCCCAACACCAATGTTTTAGCAGATTGGAAACACATTGTATTCCACCTACCATATGCATACCAAGGGCGTAGGATGTTAACCGAGCAATGGGTTAACTGGGTGTTGAACAGTACTGACAAAGAGAACTTCCTAACTCAAATACAATTACCACTCCCAGCAAGGAACAATGATGAATGGACCAACTTTGTAAAAGCGGCATCCAAAACTGCTCTTTACAAAGAGTTTATAACTGAAAGAATTGAACGTGGCGAAAGAGCATCTTCCAGAATTGGAAATATGTACACGGCCTCCATATTTATGTCGCTACTTAGTTTGTTAAAGGTTCACTATGACGAAAACAACAACATTGAAGGCGATACCATTGGCTTCTTTTCGTACGGCAGCGGATCCAAATCCAAGGTTTTTACGGCCACAGTTTGTAAGCCATGGCGAGATGCTGTTTCTAAACTGCATGTATTTGCGGAATTGGATAATCGCCACGAGGTGGATTTTGAAACTTATGAATTACTTCATAAAAAAGAAGTTGGCGCTCCCATAGTTACTGATAAAAAGATTCAACTTAACCGTGTAGGGATTGAAGGAACCGAAACAGGCTATAGGTTTTATGCCACTAATTAAACATGCCATTGTGGTTTTGTAAAAATGGAAGAAGACTTCATAAAAAATAAAGTAGCCGATAGCGGGCTTATTACGCTTTCGCTGGAAGACTACTATCCGAAAGGCATGCGCCAGCATTTGGATATTGCCCCCTGGCTTTATGAGGGTGTTATACTTCGCGAGAAGGATTTCCGCGAAAGCGTGAAAAACCATGATTGGACGCAATACGAGGGTAGTTATGTTTCTGTTGGATGTACAGAAGACGCTATTATACCGCAATGGGCATATATGCTGTTGGCAGTAGCTTTGGAGCCCTTTGCCAAAAAAGTGGTTTACGGAAGTTCTGAAATGCTTGAAAGTATGCTGATGGATGAAGTTTTGGCTAAAACGGATTTCTCTGCATTTAAAGATCAGCGTATAATTTTGAAGGGCTGTAGCAAACTACCCATACCGCCCCATGCCTACCTCAACTTTGTGAGCAGGCTAAAGCCGGTTGTAAAAAGCCTGATGTTTGGCGAGGCCTGTTCAACCGTTCCTGTATATAAGCGTAAATAAAAAAACCCATGTTGTGAAACAACACGGGCCTTAATATTTTGCAGAGATTGGCCAATAACCAGCCAATTAATTCATACTATTATTTAGATAGTACCTCTTTCGCTTTTTCGATGGAGCGATCAGTGTAATCTGAAATATCCTGCATTTTAGCTTTTTCGCTATTTAAGTATTCAATTTTTTCTTCTTCACTCCCACCCATTTCATCGGGGTTTTGGAAGTTACGCATCCAATCCATCATAGAATCCTTGGCCTGTGTAAGGTCATTTATGGCGTTGTAAAAGGCCGAACTGTCTGTTGCCTCTGGCAAGGCAGCTTTAAGCTTAGTGGTAAGTTGTCCCATCTTACCCATTTGGGCCATGGTTTTATCATGCAATACCATCACTTCAGCTTTTACGGCTTCCACCTGATTTACGGATTGCTCTTCTGTGGATTCACCTTCGGCCGTGGCCGCATTGTTACAGGCTACAATACTTGCTGATAAAGCTAATAGGGCAAAAAATTTCTTCATGGTTATTCAATAAAATAATAAAAGGCAAAACTACAATCTCAAGATTAAAACTAAGCGCATATCTCCTTTTCCTTTTCGCTTTTGTACCCCACCTTTGCCCTATGAAAATGTCCACTTACGATATCTTAAAAGTTGGTTCGGTTTTACTTGTTTTTGCTGTAGGACTGGTAGCCAGTTATCAAATCTTAAAACCTAAGCGCGCACTTCCTATTTACAATCCATCACAGCTGGATGAGCGCCTGGTTGACCCCAGCATTCAGCGTAAGGAAAAAGGTCATCGTACGTTGCCTTTTAGTTTGACCAACCAAAATGGTGAAACCATAACAGAGCAAAATGTGGAGGGGAAGGTTTTTGTGGCAGATTTTTTCTTTACCACCTGTCCCACAATTTGTAAGGATATGGCCATTCAAAAACGGAGGTTACAGGAAGCTTTTAAAGAGGATGATCGCTTTATGCTTTTATCGCACACCGTTACTCCGGAAGTTGACTCCGTTCCGGTAATGAAAGAATACGCTGAAATACAAGGGGCCATCTCAGGCAGGTGGGAGCTTTTAACAGGAGATAAACCTCAAATTTATAAACTGGCGCGTGAGTCGTACTTTTCAGTGTTTGATGAAGGTGGCAATGGAGATGAAAACGATTTTATCCACACTGAAAACTTTGTTTTGGTAGATGTGCAAAACCGAATTCGTGGTTTTTATGATGGTACATCAGCCAAAGAAGTTGACCAGCTGATTGAAGACATTAAAATACTTGAAGAAGAAGCTCTAAAGGATTGATGGAAAACTAAAACTCCAGAAAATCATACTGAAAGCCCACTACAACCCCAAAGAAGCCGAGTTCTCTATCTGTAGTAAAACTATAGCTGCCATTCATATCTAAAAATAACGAAGGCATTAGTCTGTAATTAAAACCCACCTTAGGGGAAAGACCTGCGTTTACCGCATTAAAATGATAGAAGGCCTGGTCATCACTTCGATAAGTAGACCTGGTGTGATAAACACCTACCCCCAGCTTTCCATATGCATTTACATGCGAGCTTAGCTTTATGTGATAGCCACCTACAGCTTCGTAAGTTTTTACGCGTAGTGAGGGTTGTTGAAAGTAGATGGGGTGATACAAAAATTCGCGTAGGCCAAAATCAACACCAAGGCTCCATTTTTCATTAAGAAAATATTCAAGGGAAACTTCTCCACCCTCTCCCTGCAAGGTATATTGAGCTTGCCAGCCAACGGGTTTAGCTATGCCTCCCTCCAGAGACACCCTTAGCTTTTGGGCAAAGGCGGAACTGGTGCTCAGCACTATAAGTATTACTATTAGTTTGTGGGTAACCTTCAAAACAATCCAACTCGGTTAGGTATCCAAATTTAATGAAAGATTTTTTCTACCCGTAAAAAAGAAATTCCTCAAGTGTATATTAAGCAACAAAAGCCGCCCGGGACTCAACCGGACGGCTTTTTGACTTGACTCGAACAACTAAAAACTAACTCTATTTATGGTGTCGCCTTTCGGCTGAATTATTTAGTTGGATTACCCTCGGCATCATACCAAAGTTTTAATTCCTTACCTCCATCGTTAAGTAAAACTTTGTACTTAACAGCTCCAGCGGCATCTGTAATTTTATACGCAGTTACAAATTTTGCATCTGCATGATTGGCCTTCACATCTTCCTGCGCAGCGGCTGGCAAATCTTTCATGGCTAGTTCAGCCTTGTTTTGATCTATTACCGGCTCTTGCTCTGTTTGAACAGAAACAGCAGCCATGGATGTTGTAGAAGTAGCTAAGCGTACTACTGCAATTGCAGAAATGAGGATTGCAATTTTCAATTCTTTCATTTTTCAACTTGTTTGAAGTTCTCTTAGCCTATTGTGATTTTTATGCCATTAAGACATCAATACCCAGGTAATTGCTATTCAATTAATTAAGTAAAATGACTGAGAAACACCTGGGGCTATTTACATACGGGTTGGGACATTATTCCACACCAATTACCCAATTATGACCAACACAAAAAGGCATGTTATGTTATGATACAACAGTAAGTGTTGAGTAGCTTTTATAGATAGTAAGAAGTAAGTGGACTTAAAGTGCTGAGTAATTTTTATAAAGTTGGAGGCCGCTACCACTCCGCCTGAACCTTCATTTTCTTAACGCGATCTTCCAAGGTTTCGGATGTCAATTTTTCTCGCGATAAGCGATCTACCATAATGGGGAAGGCAAATGGTGATGGTTTTTCCAACTCCTGAATAAGGATGGTTTGCCTGTTAATCCGTTCCAGTGCCAATCGCAATCGGCCTTCCTCCAGCTGAAAGTCCAATGCTTCTTCATAGGCTTGTTGCAGTAAGAGATTATCGGACTCATAATCGTTAAACACATTAAAGATGAGCTGGGTGCTGCTTTGCAGGTGTCTGTCTTTAATGGGTTGCCCCGGATAGCCCTGCCAAACCATCCCCGCTATAGTGGCAATATCCCGGAAACCTCTTCGCGCCATCTCCACGGCATTAATGCTTTTCATAATGTCTTCACGTAAATCCTTTAGGGTAAAAAAGTCCGAATCCACAGCTTCCTCAATGGGGATAGGCGAATCGGATAAAAGCTCGAAACCATAATCGTTTAAGGCAATAGAAAAGGTAAGCGGTTGAAACAGCGAAATGCGATAAGCTAAAACCGTGGCCATTCCCTCGTGTACCAACCTCCCCTCAAAGGGGTAAAAGAAAACGTGATAGCCATCCTTACTTGTAAATTTCTCAATCAAAAATTCATCTCTGGTGGGAATAACAGACCTTTCCCGTTGCAACTGAAACAGCGGCTCCATCATCTTCAACTCGGGGTCCGTCCTTTTGGGATTAAAGGCTTCATCGAGCTTGGTGCGCAACATAGCCCCCATTTTAGCAGAAAGAGGCATACGGCTGCCGCTCCAACTTGCAATCATTCCCGTTTTAGATTTTGACAGTCGAACCGTAGCTTCCATGCCCCTAACCCTTATCAACTCCAGGTTTCTTCCTGCAAAAGAAAAAGTATCTCCCGGTTTCAGGCGGGCTATAAAATGCTCTTCAATGGTACCCAAATATCCACCGGATTGAAACTTAACCTTTAGTGATGACCCACCTACTATCGTTCCAATACTCATGCGGTGCCGCTGCGCCACCCTGCGGCTATTCACTTTATATAGTCCATCATCCTCAATTTCCACCTTATGAAACTCATCATAGCCCGAAAGGGACTTACCCCCGGTGGTAATAAAGTCGAGGCACCATTGCCATTCCTCTACAGAAATGGAAGAGTAGCAAAAAGTACTTTTCACCTCTTCAAATATCTGTTTAGGATAAAAGCCCTCCGATACAGCAAGCGTTACGAGATACTGCACCAACACATCAAAACTTCGTACATAGGGCGTCCTGTCCTCCACCATTTCTTCCTTAATGGCTTGCCGAAGGGCTGCTGCTTCCACCAACTCCAACGAATGTGTAGGCACAAAATAAATTCGGCTGGTGGCACCGGGGCTATGTCCGCTACGGCCTGCACGTTGCATAAAACGCCCCACCCCTTTTGGGCTGCCCACTTGTACTATGGTTTCCACCGGACGAAAATCCACGCCCAAATCCAGGCTGGAAGTACAAACCACCACTTTGAGCTGCCCAGTGTATAATGCGTCCTCAACCCAAAAGCGTAAATCTCTGCTAATACTGCCATGATGCATGGCAATAATCCCCGCCAAATCTGGCTGAGCATCTAATAACCGTTGATACCATAGGGCACACTTGAGGGCACAGTGACGCTATTTA
>CAXBJE010000085.1:0-9951 GCA_963975525.1 uncultured Owenweeksia sp.
AACCGTTGCGGCCAAACCACCGCATCATACTGCCTGCTGCAAAAGGTTCGGCAAGGGCAAGGGCGCATGGGCAGGCCACAATAAGTACCGCTGCAAAAACGGTTACCGCTTTAGCGCCATCATAAAACGACCAAATGCCCGCAGAAACCAAGGCGATGGTAATAATAGCTGGTGTGAAGTATTGAGAAACGGTGTCCGTTAATCCGCGGCTTTTTTTGGAGTCTTCTTTAAAGGCTTCATTATTCCATAAGGAGGAGAGGTAGGAGCGGTCTACGGTAGATTGCACTTCCAGCTGAGCGGCACCACCAACAATTCTGGCGCCTGCGTATATGTTTTCTCCTGCCGCTTTCCTTACGGGAATGGACTCTCCGGTAATATAGCTGTAGTCTACTTCGGCTGTTCCCTCTGTTAATTTGGCATCTGCAGAAAGCACTTCGCCCTGACGCACAATTATTAGGTCGCCCTTTTGGAGGTCATCCACAGCAATGGGTTTTTCTTTTCCGTTTTTCAACAAGAGGTTGGCGGCAAGAGGTATAAAGGAGCGAAAGTCTCTGTCGAAGGTGAAGTTTTGATACGTTTTTTGTTGATACCACTTCCCGATAAGGAGAAAGAAAATAAGGCCATTTAAGCTATCAAAGTACCCGGCTCCGGTGCCTGAAATCACTTCGAATGCCGAGCGGATAAAAAGCACGGCTATGCCCAACGCTATTGGGAGATCTATGCTCAATATACCGGCACGCAGGGTTTTAGTGGCATTGGTAAAGTAGTCTCTACCGCTAAACAGTACTACGGGTATGCTAAATGTCATCATCATATACCTGAAAAACCGCTGAAGGGAAACATCTGCCGAAAGGCTACTGTCAAAATACTCGGGTATGGCCAGTAGCATGGTGTTTCCAAAAAAGAAACCGGCCACGCCAAGTTGTATAAGTAGCAGGTTTTTCTTTTTCTTTTCGCCACCAAGCTTGGTTTGAAAATCCGGGCTGTAGCCAATGTAATCCAGCAGAGCGGCTACTTCAGAGAGTAATACCTTATTAGATCGAAAGGAAATGTTGGCTTGTTTTTTAGCGAAGTGTACCTGCACTTCTAAAATACCTTCTTCTATCTCCGAAAGGTTTTCCAATAGGTAAATACAGCTAGAGCAATGTATGGCGGGGAGGTGAATGGAAATCCGGGTAAAGTTGCCGTCTTCAAAGTTTACCAACTTCTTTCGGATGTTGGGTTCATCAAGATAGGCGTACCTGGCAGTATTTAGTACGGATTTGTCGCTTATCTTTTTCTGATCCATCAATAGTTCATCAACCACCTTACAGCCATAGCAGCAGTAGGCATGGTTGCCGTCATCGCTTAGTACCTTTTCAAGTATGGGCTGATGGCAGTGATGACAATCGGTAGCGGTGTGGGTTCCACTTTTCATGCTTCAAAAGTGCGTAAAGGGGATTCCACCCCAAATGATATTTATCATTTTGGGTAAGGCTTAAAGAGCACTTAGAAAGAATGGCTTAATTGTGTTCTAGCCGAATTAGGGATCAGGCCGGAAATTTATTTTCAAAAAATGTTAGGCCTGTTTGGATTAGCGTAATATCAAGATAATTAGGCTCTTTGTAAATAGCGGTGATTTTTTATGGATAACGTAAAATTACTGAGGGTCAGGCAGTTGTGTGAGCGTATAGTTTTAGCGCTTAAATTCGCCCCATCATTACTCGTAAAAACAACTCTGTCATGAAAACTAAGAAGCCTAAAGTGATCCAAATTATCTCTGAGAACTATCCACACTTTTTAGCTCAGGTAAGCTAGTAAACATCTTAAGCCTGTAAGCAGGCCAATCAACAATACTTTTCGGAATTGCATTATGCGCCTTTGGCGGTGATCAGTTACGTCAATATCTCACTCTCCAACACTTGCAACTTTAGAGTTGGTTTTTTTAATCAAGTGAGAGGGCCGGTAGTTAGCGCTACCGGCTTTTATTTTTTATAGCCTCTACTGAAAGTAAAACTAAGTGATGGGCAAAAAAAATCCCGTCTTGGTTTTGCCGAGACGGGATTCTAAAAAATGCTATTTGAACTCAAAGACCACGTCTTTACTGTTCTTGAACTCGTATTCCAAAAACTTAAAGGAATCCCTGGGAACTACTTTTAGGTTCTTCTTATACTTTTTAGACCATCTCCTTCTTATACTGTTAAAAATACCTTTGGTTAGGTAAGCTGCAATAAAGGGATGCGTGTGTAGAAAGATGTTTTTATCCTTTTCCTGAGTTGAGATAAGCTCCAGCTTATTTTCAATGTCATCAATAATAAGGATTGGTGCCTCCACGCTGCCAGAACCATCAGGGTTCTCTTCACGGGTTTGGATATTCATCTCTGGCCTTACTCTTTGGCGAGTAATTTCAACTAATCCAAAACGGCTAACCGGTAGAATTTTGTGTTTTGCACGATCGTTCTTCATTACCGTTTTTAGCTTTTCAAAAAGCTTTTTACGGTTTTCAGACTTATGCATATCAATAAAATCCACTACAATGATGCCGCCCATATCGCGCAGTTGTAACTGTCGCGCAATTTCCTCAGCTGCAGAAAGGTTCACCGCCAAGGCGTTAGCCTCTTGGTTTTCGTTACTGTTGGTACGGTTACCGCTGTTTACATCTATAACGTGCATGGCTTCGGTATGCTCAACAATAAGGTAAGCACCCTTGCCCATAGAAACGGAACGCCCGAAAGAACTTTTGATTTGCCTTTCAATTCCAAAATGCTCAAAAATGGGTAAGCGGCCATCGTAATATTTTACGATGCTTTCCATACCCGGCTTCATGGATTTCAGGTAGCTTGTCAGTTCAGCCTCAAGATCCTTATCATCAACCACCAGGCTGTTAAAGGAGTCGTTAAGGATATCTCTTAATAGTGCAGAAACCCGATTGATTTCGCGAAGCGCGCGTCCAGGAGGTTTTAACCTCACAATAGACCTATGCAGCAACTTCCATTTTTTGATCAAATCCTGAAGGTCTGCATCAAGTTCCGCCACCGAGCAATCTTCGGAAGCCGTTCTTACAATAACCCCAAATCCTTTGGGCTTAATACTTTGTATAAGTCTTCTCAAACGGTCTTTCTCCTCTTTATCTCTAAGCTTTGAGCTTACGCTGATACGGTCGGAGAAGGGAACTAACACGATGTACCTGCCAGCAAGGGAAAGTTCGGAGGTTATTCGTGGTCCTTTTGTGGAGATGGGCTCTTTGGCTATCTGCACCAAAAGGTTTTGACCAGGCTTTAATACCTGATCCATACTGCCATTTTTATCAATGTCCGGTTCAGTTTCGAAGTCGGTTAATGACCATCGCTGTTTACCGGTAAGGGTGCGTTTTGTAAACTTATTTAACGACCGTATTTGTGGACCCAAATCATGATAGTGAAGGAAGGCATCTTTTTCATAGCCTACATCCACAAAGGCTGCATTGAGCCCGGGCACCACTTTTTTGATCTTACCAAGGTAGATATCGCCCACAGCGAATTCCTCGGCATTGTCGTAATGAAGTTCGGTAAGTTTACCGTCCCTAAGTAGCGCTAAGGCTACTTCATTGGCAGTACCTGAATTAATTACTAATTCTGTACTCACCTTAATATGTTTTTATTCAAATGAAACCAGAATGTGCATTGAACTATAATGCAGCACCAAAAGCACCCTTTAGGGTGCTTTTGCGCTAAACATTCAAAATCTCATTAGAGAAATTATTTTTTCTTGTGACGGTTCTTTCTAAGACGCTTTTTGCGCTTGTGAGTTGCCATCTTATGTCTTTTTCTCTTCTTTCCGCTAGGCATAATCCTAATGTTTTAATTAATTTTTTAATTCTTTTAATTCTTCACGATAGGCATTAGCTGTGGCTTCATCCACAAATCCTAATGCTTTATCAAAACTTTGTTTGGCTTGAGTAGTGTCTCCAGTTCCTAACTGAGCCTCTGCCAATAGTTTCCAAACCTGCCCGTTTTCCGGTTGTTTTTCAAGTACCGTTGTAAATCTTTCAATCGCTTTATCGTACTGTCCAGTTTGCATAGAGAGAGTTCCCAAAGTATAATTGGCTTTTACGTTGCCAGGATATTTTTCAGCTACCTCTCTGATCTTTAAGATTCCCTGCATTGGCGGTACCTCACCGCTTGTCAGTTGGCGCAAGGCCTCATCTACTTGTTCTTCAGGGGTGGCTGTTTGGGTGTCTTCCGTTTGTTGGTTTTCTTCAGCAGCTGTTTCAGTGGCAGTTGAAGGAGTTACGGGCGACATATATACGAACGCTACTAAAACGATTCCCAGGAAAATTAATATGGCAAGTCCTTTTTTCAAAGTATTAAGACTTAACCTTTACTTTTTTCTTTACTGCCTCTACAAAGGTTTTAGCAGGTTTAAAAGAAGGAATGTTGTGAGCAGGAATAATGATGGTAGTATTTCTGGAAATGTTACGACCGGTTTTCTCAGCTCTCTTCTTAATTATGAAACTACCGAAGCCTCTAAGGTACACGTTATCGCCAGTTTCTAGTGAGTTTCTCACTTCTTTCATGAAAGCCTCTACAGTGGCCTGAACGTCAGCACGTTCCATGCCTGTCTTGTCGGAAATCTTAGTGACAATGTCCGCTTTAGTCATTTGTATATCAATTAATTATTAATCTCGTTATTTTTGAGGGCTGCAAATATAAAGTGAATTTATCGTACTGCGAAACCCATTTATCCAATTTTTTTCTGCGTAAGTGCTTCAAATACAAATATTTTGAACAAACAAAGTTTTAGGGAAGCTCTCTTAAGCTGGTATAATGAGCATAAACGTGATTTACCGTGGAGAAATTCTAACGATCCTTACATTATCTGGATTTCCGAAATAATACTTCAACAGACCCGTGTAAATCAGGGTTTACCCTACTTTCAAAAATTCAGCAAAAATTACCCAACGGTTTATGATCTTGCGGAAGCACCTGAAAATAGGGTGATGAAAGATTGGGAAGGTTTGGGTTATTACAGTCGCGCAAGAAATCTTCATTCAGCGGCAAAACAAATAGTTTCAGAATTTAACGGAAACTTCCCTCATTCACATGCTGAGATCTTAAAACTTAAAGGAGTGGGTGATTATACCGCTGCAGCCATAAGCTCTTTTGCCTTTAACCAACCCCATGCCGTGGTAGATGGAAATGTATTCCGTGTGCTTGCCCGTGTTTTTGGAATTTTTACCCCAATAAATACAGGTGCCGGAAAAAAGGAGTTTGATAAACTGGCCGCTGAGCTATTGTACCGTAAAGACCCGGCTACTTACAATCAAGCTATTATGGAGTTTGGTGCTTTGCAGTGTGTGCCTAAAAGTCCAGATTGTGAGGTGTGCCCATTGAAGCATGGTTGTACCGCCTACATTAATGGTACAATTGATTCTCTCCCGGTAAAGGAAAAAAAGAGCTACGACCGGAAGCGCTACTTTAATTTTGCCCTGATTAAAAGTAAAAACCAGGTAGTGGTAGAGCCTAGGACTGGTCAGGACATTTGGAAGCAATTATATCAGTTCCCTTTGGTGGAGCATACTAAGTTAATTGAGCCTGGCCAAATGAATGTAGAGTTGGAGGGGTTTATGGGAAAGACAAGTGAGTTAACCTTTGAAAAAGTTACAGACCTGCCTGCCCATAAGCTAAGCCATCAAACCATCCATTGTAGAATTTTTGAAATCTCCTGTAAAGGCAAACTAAAATTAGCGAAAGGTAGCGGCATGAAATGGGTGAATCCATCCGAACTGAATGAGCTTGGCTTTCCTCGTCCGTTAAGAAAATTCTTGGATAGAAAACAGCTAACTTTGCCCCTTTAAAATGAGCAGGTTTATTTTATAAATTTGTTGGAAACCGTAATAAAATGGCTGGAAGTTTAAATAAAGTAATGCTAATTGGAAACTTGGGAAAAGATCCTGAGATAAAGACATTTGAGGGCGGTGGTATGCTGGCTCGTTTTCCGATAGCCACCTCTGAATCCTACACCAGTCGTAAAACCAACGAAAGGGTTACCCAAACGGAGTGGCACACCATTGTACTACGTAGAGGGCTTGCTGAGGTTGCCGAAAAGTACCTTCATAAAGGAGATAAGATATTTATTGAAGGAAAAATTAAAACCAGAAGCTGGGATGACCAAAGCGGAGAAAAGCGCTATGCTACTGAAATCCATGCTGATAATATGACTATGCTCGGTGGCCCTTCCGGTGATGGTCAAAACTCAGGAACCAGCAACGCTGGGAGTGGAAACAATACACCTTCGGCCCCCGTAAATCTTGGCTCTGATGACGAAGACGATGATCTTCCGTTTTAAATACTAACCAATACCTCCTCCATTGGATCCTGAACCTTCGAGTTATTTCCTTTTTCTAAGTTATCTCAATCCTTTTGACCCCACTTTGATTGTACCATTAATCATTCTGGGGGTTTTGCTTATTGGATCCGCTGTAATCAGCGGTTCTGAAGTGGCATTTTTCTCGTTAAAGGCTCAGGATCTGGACAACATGAAGACAAGTCATAAGGCTACTTATGAAACTATAGTTGATCTGTTGGATCATCCTAAAACCCTGTTGGCTACCATACTTATCAGCAATAACTTTATAAATGTTGGGATTGTAATTCTATCATCCTTTATTACTGAGCAACTGTTCGATTTTACCGGAAGCCCTACCCTTGGCTTTATCATACAGGTTGGCCTTATCACCTTCCTTATTTTACTGTTTGGTGAAGTTTTGCCAAAGGTTTACGCTACCCGAAATGCCTCTGGGTTTTCGTCCTTTATGAGCCGCCCCATGTATTTGTTGAGGATGTTTTGCAAACCTGTAAGTCGCATTTTAGTACGAAGCACAACCCTTATTGAGCGTAGGCTAAGAACCAACACAGAAAACCTATCGGTGAATGACCTTTCACAGGCATTAGAGATTACCACACATGATGAAAACACAACCCAGGAAGAGCAGAAAATGCTACAGGGGATTGTGAAGTTTGGAAATACAACGGTAAAGCAAATCATGAAACCCCGTATGGATGTGGTTTGTGTGGAGGTAAGCTGGGATTATGAAAAGGTGCTCAACATTATTCTAGAATCTGGCTACAGCAGAATACCGGTGTACGAAGAAAATTTTGATCAGATTAGAGGAACACTGTATATAAAGGATTTACTCCCGCATGAAGATGCCGCCAAAGACTTTAACTGGATGGAATTGGTTCGGGATTCCTTCTTTGTGCCGGAGAATAAAAAGATTGATGATCTGTTAAAGGAGTTCCAGGAAAAGAAAATTCACCTGGCCGTGGTGGTGGATGAGTTTGGAGGAACTTCTGGAATTATTACGTTGGAAGATGTAATTGAAGAGATTGTGGGCGAAATCAGTGATGAGTTTGATGACGATGATTTAGTGTACTCAAAGCTGGATGAGAAGACCTATATTTTTGAAGGTAAAACCCACCTTACCGACTTTATGAAAGTAATAGCGGTGGATAACGAAGTGTTTGACGAGGCCAGTGGCGATGCTGATACCCTGGCGGGATTTCTTTTGGAGATTGCGGGTAAATTCCCGGAAACGGATGAGATAATAGAGTTTGAGCGCATAAACTTTAAGGTGGAAAGTAAGGATGGGCGAAGGATTAAGAGCATTAAAGTTATGCTGCCCGAAAAAGAAGAGGATGAAGCTGAGGACGATTAGAAATATAATTTTGGTTCTTCCACTTTTGGTGGCATGTGGGGGAGAGGATGCCTATACTCCAAAGCCACATGGTTATTTCCGCATAGGGCTTCCTGATAAAGAATATAGGAACCTTGAAGTGGATTGCAATTACACTTTTGAGTACAACAAGGCCGCCCGATGGGAGCCCACCCAAAAGGCGTGCTGGGGCGATGTTTACTACCCTAAACTGAAAGCACGACTACAACTTACCTATAAGCCCGTTACGGCCAATAATCTTGATACATTGCTCGGGGATGCCCGCGAACTGGCCTTTAAGCACACCGTAAAAGCCGATGGAATTAAAGAGGATTTAATCCTTGGAAAAGAGAAGGAGGTTTATGGCATCCTTTACAGGATAAGAGGCGAGGCTGCCACCAATGTGCAGTTTTTTGTTACCGACAGCACCGAGAACTTTCTACGTGGGGTGTTGTATTTTTATGCCGAGCCTAATGAGGACTCCCTGCAGCCTGTAAACGATTACATGTATGAGGAGGTTGCTCACCTTATAGAAACACTGGAATGGCGGAACTCGTCACCATAGCAGAATTTGACAATGTAACCCGTGCCCACATGCTAAAAAGCAGATTGGAGGCGGAGGGTATCCGTGTTTATCTTACCAATGAAAATCTGAACTCCATACTACCAACAGGTTTTACCGTGGTAAAACTTCAGGTAAGCCTTACTGATAGTTTTAGGGCCATGGATGTGTTGTATGAGGAGTAGTGGGTCTAACTCTTAAGTTCATATTAACGTGCAATTTGATTAATTTTGAGGCACTATGAAGGTACTGCTAGAAATAAAGGAAGATAAAGTTGCTTTTGTAATGGAGCTGCTTTCCAGCTTGAAGTTTGTCAAAGCAAAGCCCCTTACCCCTTACAAATCGGAGGTGTTGGAGGGAATTCAACAAGCAGTAGATGAAATGAAGCTGATAAAGGAAGGAAAGCTAAAGGCCAGGCCACTGCAAGAGCTTTTAGATGAAATTTGAAGTTTCTACAATCCCAAATTTTGATAGGCAGTTTAAAAAACTCGCCAAAAAATTCCCCTCTCTTAAAGTAGATATTTATAATCTGGCAATAAGCTTAAGCCAAAATCCCGAGCAAGGGAATGCCCTTGGTAATGATTGTTATGAAGTACGAATGGCCATTCGATCAAAAGGCAAGGGTAAACCTGGCGGTGCCAGGGTAATAACCTGTTTGCAGGTTATAGCCACCAAGGTTTATCTTCTTTCTATTTATGATAAGTCTGAAAAAGAGAGTATTTCGGATAAGGACCTAGGTGAATTACTGGAGCAAATACCTACTGAGGATGCTTGATATTTGGAACCGAATCAACATTTGGGGCCAAAACCACCCTTATCACAGCAAAAACCTGAAAGGCAAAAAGCAGAGTGCCCAACAATAAGTGTGTCGGCTGGGCAAATTTGGGAACTTCCAGATAGTTAAGGAAAATACCGAATGAAATCTCCAACAGGATAAGCACCATAATCGGCATCATCTCTTTAACCCCCATTTCATTTCGTTTATTGGTGCGCCAAAGCCAAAAGTTAAGGCCCAGTATGAGCAGTGAAAATGTGCGATGCACATAAAACTGCCAGTTGAGGTTTTCAATCCAGCCCGAACGTGCCATGCCTGCTTCATTAAGGTGATCTATTTGCTCCCTAACCTGTGTGCCTATCACTGTTTGGATTAATGTAAAGATTAGGGCGAGTATCAGTAATCCGCGAAAGCGTGAGGTGATATTTAGTGCTGAAAAGCTGTCTTTTATCAGGATTCCCCTAAAAATGAGCATCAAAGCTACCAACACCAAAGCGCCCATCATATGGATGGTGATGCTTCCTGGAATAAGGTTTCCATCAACCACCAGTTTGCCAAGCCAGGCTTCAAATCCCAGCATAAACAATCCGGCAACGGAAAGAACAAAGTAGCGCCAGTTTTTACGGATATAAATCAGGGAAAGGACAACCAGAATGAGCATGGGTACACCTGATAAAGCACCAAACAAACGGTTGATGTATTCCACCCAAGTATGAAAAGGGTTAAATAATGCGTAGTCGTGTTTGGTGTAAGCCTCCCAGTGGTTTTGGTCAAAATTGCTTGTAGTGGTAAAATCGGAGTTGGCCACTTGCAAACTTTGATTTACAATAATGATTTGCCCTTTTTTAAATTCACGGTTTGGGGCCCACTCTAACTGGCTTTGTTCGGTTGGTGGAATAATATATCCAAAGCATTTGGGCCAATCGGGGCAACCCAGGCCAG